>CAJTWQ010000014.1 GCA_910579835.1 uncultured Ruminococcus sp. | reverse complement strand
TGGAAGAAGTAGTGGTCGTCGTGGAAGAAGTCGTTGTTGTCATGGAAGAAGTCGTGGTCGTTGTAGTTGGGGGAACACTGCCTGAAACTGTAATTCTTCCGTTCCGCAGAATCGGAAAATATGCCTGACCGTTTGTCTGAAAAGCGGTCATATCGCTGGATATCCAGCTTATTGCATAATCGCCGTTGGGGCATCCATCCGGAACGTGAAAATATACGGAGAACAGTACGCTTTTGTCCTCACCGCCGGTAGCATTTCTGGAGCCGTTTACGTCAAACATTATAGTATTTCCGCTGACAGACGATGTGATTGTGGCATCATAAGCCGGACATGTGGACGATATTCCTGTGATTTGGACAGGCGTAGCAACAGAAAGACCAATATCATTTATTTGGCTCAGTGCAATAGGATTTCTGACAATAATATCTACCTGTACATCCGCTCCCGGACCTGCCGTCTTAGATACTACATACCAGGTAGTACGGTCGGAAGAGGTTACGCTGTATTCGGCGTTTATGTTTTCTGGAATTTCGAAGCTGACTGCTCCGGCTGTTCCGGGCAGAATGCACATAAATGCACATAATATTCCTGTAAGAATGGCAGTAATTTTATTGATTCTGGCTTTCATCTGTAAAAACCTCCCGTTTAATTAAAATTTGCGGCAAAATATCGCCTTATCTTCTTTTTACTGCGAAAAGCAGTATTATCGGGTATATTTCAAGACGTCCAAGTAGCATATCGAAGCTGAGAACGATCTTAGAGAATGACGACAGCTCTCCGAAGCTTCCAGCCGGACCGAAACGTCCAACACCGTAACCTATATTATTCATGGTAGTTATTACTGCCGAAGCCGATTCCTCTATTGTGAAGCTGTCAAGAGTGATCAGCAGAACAGAGCAGAACATGAGTAAAGCGTAAATAATCAGATAAGAGGTCGCTCCTCTGACAACATCCTTTTCTATTGGTTTTCCGTCCATTTTAACAGAGGCAACGGCACGGGGATTAATAATGTATTTCAGTTCCTTGATTCCTGCCTTTACCATTATCATAATACGTGAGACTTTCATGCCGCCGCCTGTAGATCCGGCACAGGAGCCGACGAACATAAGCATCAGCAGAAGAGTCTGTGAAAAAACGGGCCACATATTTGTGTCAGCAGTAGCAAAGCCTGTTGATGTGATGGTGGAAGCCGTCATAAAAAATGAATATCTTAGCGCTTCAAAAAAACTGCCGTACAGACTTCTTATATTCATGGTAATAATCAGCGTCGCCCCAAGAATTATTCCCAGATATGTGCGAAGCTCCTCGTTTCTGAATACGGCGGAAAACTTGCGGATAAGCATATAGTAGTAAAGATTGAAGTTGATGCCGAAAAGTATGATAAAAACGGCAATGACCATTTCAATGTAAAGGCTGCCATAGTGTCCAACGCTGTCGCTGTATATAGAAAAACCGCCGGTTCCCGCCGATGAAAAGGCGTGAATGAGAGCGTCGTAAAAGGACATTCCGCCGAACAGAAGGAGAATTATTTCAATGGCGGTCATTGAAATGTAGATACCGTAGAGGATCCGTGCGGAGCTTCCAGATTTGGAAACCAGGCGTCCAACTTTTGGACCGGGGCATTCCGCACGCATCATATGCATGGTTCTGGAATCGTTGCTGGACATGATCGCGATAACGAACATAAGTATTCCCATACCGCCGAGCCAATGAGTAAAGGAACGCCAGAAAAGGGACGATTTTGAAAGCTCCTCTACATTGCTCAGTATTGATGAACCTGTAGTGGTGAATCCGGAAACTGTTTCAAATAAAGCGTCAACATAGTTTGGAATATCTCCGGAGATCACAAAAGGAAGCGCGCCTACGGCTGATACGACGATCCATGATGCCGCCACGCTTATGAAGCCTTCCATTGAATAGACGGAATTATCCTGCGGCTTTTTCAGAGTTACGGCAAATCCGGGAATAAGAAGCATGAGAATCGGTATTCCGAAAGAAGCCAAAATGTGCTCCTCGCCATAAATGAAGCCTGTCAGGACGGGCAGAAGCATTGCAAGTCCGACCACTTTTGAGATCTGTCCCATGATATATACTATCATTCGGTAATTCATTGTACTTCCTGCGCTCTCCTTTAGTCAAAAATATTGCTTAGGTCGTGGAAGCCCTTGCTGGTAGTGATGACGACGACGCTGTCGTTGACCTTTAAGCAATCGTCTCCTCTGGGGATTATAAGTTCGTTTCCTCTGACTATGCTGGCAATAAGGATTCCGCTGCGTATTTTAAGTTTTTTCAGGGGGACGTCAACGTATTCCTTTTTATCCCTGACAACAAATTCAATGGCTTCAAGACGGTCTCCGACTAAACGGTAAAGAGTTGTGACGCTGTTGCCGAGAGAATTCTGCTTTGCCCGGACATACTGCAAGATCTGGTTTACGGTAATGGATTTCGGAGAAACTATGCTGTCCAGATTAAGAGTGTCGGAAAGTTCAATCAGGGACATTCTGTTCACTTTGGTTACAACTTTGGTTACCCCGTTTTTCTTGGCCAGCAGGGAGAGCAGGATGTTTTCTTCATCGATTCCAGTTAGAGTAACCACGGCGTCAGCGTCGTATACCCGTTCTTCACGGAGAATATCGTGATCTGTTCCGTCTGCGCAGGAGATATTCACCTTGTTGAGGCTTTCGCTGAGTTCGAGACATCTCTGCTCGTCGATCTCTATGATCTTTACCTTTACGCCCATTTCGATAAGCTGCTTTGCAAGATGATATGCCGTTCGTCCGCCGCCGATGAGTACGGCTGATTTCACACGTTTTTCTCTGTAAGCGGCGCTGATGCTTCTGAAAAACTTCACCATTGCGCTGTGCGAAGCCGTTATGTGGATCTTATCGTCAGCCTTTATCACAAAGTTTCCGTTGGGGATTATAAGCTCTTCGCCCCGCTGTACAGCGCAGATCAGTACGTCAAGCTTAAGGCGTCTTGAAAGCTGACTGAGAGCAACTCCGTCCAGTATGCTTCCGCGGGTTATTCTGATTTCTGCCAGATCTACCTGTCCTTTAGCAAACGATTCGATGTTGATAGCTTCTGGATAACGCAGTACCTTGGCAATTTCGTTAGCGGCATTATAATCGGGGTTCACCATCATGCTGATGCCCAGTTCTTCGCGCATGAAAACGATTTGCTTGCCGAATTCCGGGCTGCGTACTCTTGAAATGCAGTGCCGCGCCCCCATTTTTCGAGCAATGAGACAGGAGAGAATATTCACCTCATCGGAGTTTGTGACAGCAATAAATATACCCGTCTTATCAACGTTAGCCTCGTCAAGAACATCTGTGTGAAGACAATTTCCGGCAATACCCATTATGTCGTAGTCGTTTGTTACCGAATTTATCTTATCCTCGCTAAGGTCGATCATGGTGATATTGTGCTCGCTGCTGAGTACCTCCGCCAATGCGCTTCCGACCTTTCCGCAGCCTACTATGATAATATCCATATATCCTCCGTCGTATTAAAAATATATATTGGACCTGTTGATGAGCCTATTATCCGTCAATAAATAATCATCAGCAGGTACTTTTCCTGATTGTATAATAACTCAACTTAATTATAAACCTACAACGGAAGTTTGTCAATAGAGATTTAGAAAAAAATAAAAATGTCATCCGCAGCGTATGCGGATGACATTATGAATCGGTGAATCTTATTTAATGATTCTTACTCTGATAACGCCGTCTACAGCGTTTATCTTACCTTCAACAGAAGCGGGAACATCCCCTGTAACATCAAGCATTGTGTATGCAAAATCCTTTTTGCTTGCGTTTACCATATTCTCAATGTTGATGCCCTCGTTGCCGACAGCCGATGTGATAGAAGCAATTGTTGTAGGAACATTCTTGTGAATAACGCATATCTTTGTGCCTGCTGCGTTCATGGATGCGTTAGGAAGATTTACGCTGTTCTTGATATTTCCGTTTTCGATGTAGTCAATAAGCTCCTGAGCGGCCATAACTGCACAGTTGTCCTCGCTTTCGGGAGTAGAAGCTCCGAGATGAGGGAGAACAATGATATTTTCAACGCCGAGAACAACATCATCTGCAAAATCTGTAACATACTTCGCTACCTTGCCGCTGGCAACAGCATCAACTACCGCCTGGCTGTTGATAAGTTCTCCTCTTGCAAGATTGATTAGGCGTACGCCGTCTTTCATCATTGCTATCTGTTCAGCGTCAATTGTATTCTTTGTCTGAGGAGTGTATGGCATATGGATAGTGATATAGTCGCTGTTCTTGTAAATGTCGTTTATATCGGAAACGATCCTTGTCGTAGGATCAAGATGGAGAGCAGCTCCGATAGAAAGATACGGATCATATCCGATAACTTTCATTCCCAGAGCTTCGGCAGCGTTTGCGATTTGACCGCCTATAGCTCCAAGACCGATAATACCGAGAGTTTTGCCCTTGATCTCAGGACCTGCGAACTTTGCCTTGCCGCCCTCAACCGTCTTTGGGGCATCCGGAGTTCCTTTAAGAGAAGCAGCCCATGCGGCAGCCTCAGTGATTTTTCTGGATGAAAGGAGAAGCGCGCATATAGCAAGCTCCTTAACGGCATTGGCGTTGGCTCCGGGCGTGTTAAATACGCAGATGCCCTCCTGAGCGCAGCGGTCAACGGGAATGTTATTTACGCCCGCGCCGGCACGGGCGATAGCGATGAGGTTATCGCCAAAAGTCATGTCGTGCATTTTGGCGCTTCTTACCATGATAGCGTCAGGATTAGAGCATTCCTCGGAAATGTTGTATTTGTTCTTGTCAAAAATATCTGTTCCGATTTCGGAGATCTTGTTAAGCGTTTGAATTTTATACATTGTAATTACCTCTTTCTTAAATTGAGATATAGTATACGGTCAGCAGAACAGTCGTCGCCAGCAGGGCGATTCCTGCCCAAAGTAACATACTTGTTCTAAGGACGGTTTGATGCAGCGGATGGTTTTCCAGAAAGCATTCCCTCGGAGAATCGCCGAAAAATGAAACTGTAAGTTCACCGCCGATTTCAAATTCGGGATAGCTTTTGGCAATCGAGAATTTATCGACCGTTATATGCAGAGGAGCACTGTGAGTGCAGCCGTTTTTGTTTTTGAATTCCACAACGGGATTGAATATCTGTGCAGCAGAATATATTGATGAGGCAAGTAAACTCATACAGGGTCTGGAGCTTACAGCATGAGGCGTTTTGTAGCCTATAACTTTAGCCTTGGCAAACTGCCGGTCTGAAAATTTTTTTTTCTGTTCCCGGATACCGAAAGCAGTAAGCAGACAGCCAACAATAGATATGAATATTATCAGAGTCATTATCAGGAATTTTCTTCCTCAAATTTCTTCATAAATGCAACGAGCTTTTCAACGCCCTCGATAGGCATTGCATTATAGATCGAAGCTCTCATGCCGCCCACAGTTCTATGACCTTTGAGGTTCTCAAAGCCGGCTTCCTTGGATTCCTTGATAAACTTGGCGTCAAGTTCGTCGTTTCCTGTGATGAAAGGAACGTTCATAAGCGATCTGTCTTTCTTTTCAACAGTACCCTTGAACATCTTGGACTGATCGAGGAAATCATAGAGTATAGCGGCTTTCTTTTCGTTATGAGCCTTCATGGCCTCAAGGCCGCCCATCTTCTTTATCCACTTGAATACTTTGCCGCAGATGTAGATGCCGTAGCAGGGAGGAGTATTATAAAGCGAATCGTTGTCAGCCTGGGTTTTCCATTTGAGCATTGTCGGAGTACCGGAAAGAACGTCGTCACGAATAAGATCTTCGCGGATAATGGCGATAACCACTCCGGCAGGACCGATGTTTTTCTGAACTCCGCCGTAGATAACGCCGTACTTTGTTACGTCAACAGGCTCGGAAAGAAAACATGAAGAAACATCAGCAACGAGATCTTTGCCCTTAGTATTCGGAAGCTCCCAGAACTTTGTACCGTAGATAGTGTTATTTTCGCAGATGTAAACATAGTCTGCATCTTCGGGAATATCCAGATCGGAACAGTCAGGGATATAAGAGAAGGTTTTGTCGGCGGATGAAGCGACAGCAACGGCATCGCCGAACATCTGAGCTTCCTGGTAGGCTTTTTTTGCCCACTGACCGGTGATAATGTAAGCGGCTTTTTTGTTCTTCATGAGATTCATGGGAACTGCTGCAAACTGCTGTGAAGCTCCGCCCTGAAGGAAAAGTACTTTATAATTATCGGGGATGTTCATAAGGTCGCGGAGATCCTGTTCTGCTTCCTTAATGATATTGTCATATACTTTGGAACGGTGTGACATTTCCATTACGGACATGCCGCATCCCTGGTAATCCATCATTTCGTCTGCTGCTTCCTGAAGAACTTCTTCGGGGAGAACGGCAGGACCTGCGCTGAAGTTATAAACTCTGCTCATTGTAAAAACCTCCACTTTAAATATATAAATATAATAGAATGTGCTATATATCAATAATTATACTCCTTTAGGAAAAATAAGTCAATAAGAGGTATGCATATTCGTCAATATGCACTAAAATGTTGATATTTATTTATTCGGGGTTGTAGGGTGGAGAATGTGATTCGGGAAGAATAGCGGTGAAAAAGCCACCGGATAATGGCGGCGGCTTTAGTGGACTTGTATTATTTTATTGAATTGATTTTAGTTTTCCGGAACTCGGATATCTGTCCAGTCTGAAACATCGCATTGATTAAAATAATTATAACCAACAGCAACGATATTGCCGTTTAATTTTAAACCTACTGTATGTCCGTATCCTGCTGAAATAGCCACTATATCTTTCCACGTTGAAACGTTGCATTCATTATCCCCTTTAGTTTACCTTATTTTCGTCTGGTTGTCTATCTCTGAGCCGTCTTTGTACTATATCATTAATTATACTAGGGGGTGTTTTTTAGCGATTTGAAACAGTAGAGGACAGTATAAATCTTCATCCTTGGATGAGATGGGATTTGCAGAGCCGTTTGCGGCAATTATAAATTTGTGCTCAAGATAGTCTCCGTCATTTACAAGAATGCAGTTGCTTGCTACGTTATAAGGCAAGGTCTTTTTTAATCTCATAATTAAAACTCCTTTACATATAATTGTAGTATGTTGTTAAAAAATACAACGTATAATGTATCTGCATGAGATTATACATCAATCATTGTAATTTATCAAGGGAAATACACGATTTATGATATAATTCAGTATAACTACTAAAAAAGGAGTGGTGAGTTATGCAACATTATCACAGAATTCGTGATTTGAGGGAGGATAGTGATCTAACTCAGGAAGAACTTTGCCGCCGACTTTATATGCATAAGACTACTTATACTAACTATGAACAGGGAAAACATACGGTACCGTTGGATTTTGCCGTGACGATTGCAGATTTTTACGGCGTGAGCATCGACTATATAGCAGGGCGCACTAATTTTCTCAAGGGGAGGGCAAATACACAGTTCAGCGATGAGGAACTTGAGTTTATAGAGAAATTCTCTTCTCTTACTGAGCGCAGCAAAGGTAAGCTGGAGCTTTTTATGGAGCAGCTTATCGAACAGCAGAAGGAAAAAGACTACAAAGCCAAAGAGGCAGGATAATATTTACAGGCAGATCAAAAACCGCAGTAACGGATTTCGTTACTGCGGTTTTTGATGTATAAATTTCTTTTTTTACCTAATTTTAGCTCCTGCCGGAATACTGTCGTCAACAAAAATTACTTTTATGCCATCGGGAGTATCTGCGGCACAGATCATTCCGAAGCTTTCAACTCCGCAGAGCTTACAAGGCTTAAGATTGGCGACAAGCTGAACTTTTTTTCCAATGAGATCTTCCGGAGCGTAATACTGAGCGATTCCGGAAACGACCTGGCGTCCGCCCATTCCGTCGTCCAACTGCAAGCAGAGCAGTTTCTTAGATTTTTTTACCTTTTCGCAGGAAACGACCTTTGCGGCTCTGATCTCGACTTTGGCGAAGTCGTCAATGGTGATTTCAGGAGCAAGAACGATCTCCTCAGCAGCTTCCGCTTCTTTTTTGGCGGTGGCGGCCTGAGCTTCCATTTTAGCTTTTGCTTCTTCCATGAACTTTTCTGCGTCAATACGAGCGAACAGCGGAACGGGTTCGTCAACATGCTTGCCGGCCTCAAGACCGCCGAATTTTTTCAGACTGTCAAGATCACGCTTTTCTGCGCCGATCTCGTTTAGTATCTTTTCGGAGGTTTCGGGCATAAACGGGGCGAGAATTACTCCTATGAAACGAATAGTTTCCAGCAGATTGTAGAGAACTGTTCCGAGACGCGCAGAGTTTGCCTCGTCCTTCGCCAGAACCCAGGGAGATGTTTCGTCAATATATTTGTTTGCACGGCGAGCCAGACTCATAATGGCATCCATGGTATCAGCCATACGGTATTCGTCCATGAGAGAGGCTATCTTATCAGGGAGTTCTTCTGCCATGTGAATAAGCTCGTGGTCAACGTTTCCGTGTTCAACAGGAGGCATGATCTTACCGTCAAAATATTTTTTCGCCATAGCTACACTTCTGTTTACAAGATTTCCCAGCGTGTTGGCAAGGTCGGAGTTGTATTTTTCAATAAGCGCTTCATAGGTAATGGAACCATCGGAATTCAGCGGCATTTCGCTGAGCAGATAGTATCTGGCGCCGTCAACGCCGAAAAATTCCACAACGTCGTCGGAATAGATAACGTTGCCCTTGGATTTGCTCATTTTATCCTCACCGAAAAGAATCCAGTTATGACCGAACAGCTTTTTAGGTATCTCAAGACCCAGGGCATGAAGCATTATAGGCCAGTATATCGAGTGGAAACGCATAATATCCTTGCCGATAACATGACAGTCGCAGGGCCAGTATTTATTGAAAAGCTCCGAAGAACCGTCAGGATCATAGCCCATAGCGGTAATATAGTTGGAAAGGGCGTCGATCCATACATAAATTACATGTTTGGGATCAAATGTAACAGGAATGCTCCATGTAAAGGTTGTTCTGGATACGCAGAGATCCTGGAGTCCGGGTTTAATGAAGTTGTTGAGCATCTCTTTCTTGCGGCTTTCGGGAACGATAAAATCCGGATGTTCCTCGATATAGTTCTCCAGCCATTTCTGATACTTTGACAATCTGAGGAAATATGCTTCCTCGTTTGCGGGCTTGACTTCTCTGCCGCAGTCAGGGCACTTGCCGTCAACAAGTTGAGATGATGTCCAGAAGCTTTCGCACGGAGTGCAGTAAAGTCCCTCGTAGGAGCTTTTGTATATGTCACCCTGATCGTAGAGCTTTTTAAAAATTTTCTGAACGATCTTTTCGTGCTGTTCGTCAGTTGTTCTGATAAAACCATCGTAGGAGATATTCATAAGTTTGCATATAGACTTTATTTCGGCGGCAACCTTATCAACATGCTCTTTGGGTGAAATTCCCTCTTCTTTAGCAAGTTCTTCTATTTTAAGACCGTGCTCGTCCGTGCCGGTGAGCATAAATACATCATATCCCTGCATTTTTCTGAATCTTGCAACGGCGTCAGTGAATACAATTTCGTAAGTATTTCCGATATGAGGTTTCTTTGACGCATAAGCGATAGCTGTGGTAATATAAAATGGTTTTTTTGACATTTTTTATCTCTCCGTTCTAAGGCACGCCGCACAATTAACGTATTGCAGCTTTGTATGTATCTTGATCGAGGCAAAACTGCATAAAGCTTTGCCGTGTGTCTGCCTGCAAAATTTCTATATAATCTGACGATAATTTTACTGCGCAAGACATATACAGTTATTGTGCGCTTCTGCCTTGAATAATAACCTGAACAGGCTTTTATTTTATTATACACCATTTTTTTTAATTTGTCACGCTTTTTTTAAAAAAACAAAAGAATAACCTATTAAAATTTTATTAAGGAAATAAATCTAAAATAATAACATTATATACTAACTTTTATGTTAATATAATAATGAACAATTGTAATTATTTGATTATACTGAGGAGGTTCTGGCAAGCTTTTGTTGACAGATCAATATTTATTTTTGGCTGCTCGGCAGCATGACGGGGTGATTTTATGGCAAAACAGGATGATTCAGAAGAAAAAGTTATAATCAATGTTGTAGACGAATTTGACGCTGTGGTACAAGGCTCTGGATATAATGGAAATTTTAAGAAATGGCGTAAGAATAAAAATAACCCATACGCATTTAACTTTGAAAAAAACAGCAAGGAGAAAATATTCAATGAAAGCCGAGGGTTTGAAACCTCTTCCCAAACAGAAGCGGGGAAAAAGGTTCTGGGTTCAATAATGCATGTAGCCGGAATAATTATGCTTATAATTGCCGTATTTCAGAGTATTATCGGTAAGGTTACCATAATTGTACTGGATATGGCCGGCTTTGATATTCACGCGAATCTTTTCGGTTCAGGTGTTTACGGCGGCAGTAAGGAGATAGTTGCTACTAATATTGCACTTGCTCTTGCGGCGATACTTACCCCTATGATATATCTTCACAAACGAATGAAAATGCCTCTCAGGGCAGGAATCATGCATACCGTTTGTGATTCAATGGAGATTATCGGCGCTATAGGTTTTACTATGATATTTTGTACAATTGTCTGTCTTCCGGCCGCTTATTCCAGTGAAACAAAGGATATTTATACCTATTTTGCGTCTGCTGAGACGGATGTTTCCGTATGGGGGCAGGAAGAATTTGTTGTTTATACTATATTTGATGTGGTGATTTTATCTATACTGACGGAGTTTCTTTTCAGAGGCGGAATTTTTTCGGCTCTTAGGCAGTTCGGTGATGTAACGGCAATTGTTATTACTACAGCTATGTCGGTGCTTATTACGCAGAATTTCTTTGCAATGCCAGCCGCTTTGTTTATATCATTTGTTTCCTCGATAGGAATGCTGAGGAGCGGTACGATCTTTACGGCTGTAATTGTAAGAATTGTTTATAAAATGTATCAGCTGGGGCTGATTATATTGGAGGCGGACTCTTCAGAAGATATGATAATAACACGTACTTTGTTTATGATCTCTGTTTTTGTGCTTGGACTTATTCTTGCAGCATTGGTTATTCTTACGGGAAACAGAAAGCATAAGCGTTATATCGTAAAATACGAATCGGAATTTATTGAGACAAAGCGTCTGGCCTTTGCAGTTAAAGTATTTCCCTTTTCAACAGTTTCACTGCTGTGTTTTGTTCAGGCTTTAAGCGCGCTGATATTTTAGGAGCAAATATGGAAAAATATATGGAGCGCGCTATAGAATTGGCAAAAGAAGCGGCGGCTGAAGGTGAAGTTCCTGTGGGAGCGGTGATAGTTCAGATGAAAACGGGCAAAATCGTGGGAGAGGGGAAAAATATGCGTGAGAGCGCTAAAAACGCTCTTGCTCATGCGGAGATAATTGCTATTGATATGGCTTGCCGGACTCTTGGAGGATGGAGACTGCCGGAATGTGTAATGTATGTGACCTTGGAACCTTGTCCTATGTGCTGCGGAGCTATAATTAATTCCCGGATAGATCAGGTGATCTTCGGGGCGTATGATCCTAAAAGCGGTTCTGCCGTATCAGTTCAGCGGATGTTCGAGCTTGGTTATAATTACCGTCCGGAACTTATAGGCGGTGTTATGGAGCAGGAATGTTCCGATATGCTGTCAGATTTTTTTCGTGAACTCAGAGAGCGCAGAAAAAATAGACCTGCTCGGTAACGGCGGCGCTAATATAGAAATTTTTACCCCGATGCATTATACCGCATCGGGGTTATTGCTTGCATAAATTAGAATTTAGCATATGGTTTATTTGATTTTGGGGCAGAAAGGTATAATAATTCTTCTGTTTTATCAATTAATTATATTAGTTCTTTTCCCTCTGTTTGAAAACGTTTTATAAAATTGCAAATCGCAAACCATTATGTATTCCTCATTGTTTTCATCAACTATTTCAAAACCAATTTTTTTATACATTTTCACAGCATAATTTTCTTTTTGAACTGAAAGAGATGCTTGTTTAAAGCCTTTTTTTCTCAGAGCTTCAAGCATAGTTTTCATTAACGCAGTACCAATGCCTTGATTTCTGTACTCTTTGTAAAGAGAAATTGCAAATGATGGTATTTCGTCGTCAATATGTCCGTAGTCGTTCATGATCCGCACCCAAACCGCGCCAATGATTTTACCGTCGGCATTGGCTACATAGCATATATCGCTGTCATGTTTGCCGAAATCGGATATATAAATCTGCAATTCGGGCTGACTGATGATATCATTCGGCGGAGGTTCAGCGCCGTCCGGAATAAAAATTGCTTCATAAAGAAAATCTTCTAAAAAGTGAATTTCCGCTTTTCTTATTTCTCTGATTGTGTATTTCATTTTTTTCTCCATAATTCAAAAGTTAATTGGGGGAGCAATATAACCGCACAAGCTTACACATTCTTCTGAAAGCAAAGCTTTTAAATCATATATTTCACAATATTTTCCAGCGGCTTGCGGGGACGGGCAATAGGCTTTTCGTCAGCGTATCCCAATGCAACAGCGCCAATTAACTGATATGGCGTATCAAGATAAGAAATCAATTCATTATATGCAAAGCAAGTGTTTGCGATCCAAAGCGAACCTATTTCTAATTTTTCAGCCTGAATCAACATATTTTCAATGAAAGCACCGATAGATAAACTGTCGCATATTTCCATAAACCTGTCATCTGCATCAATTGAAATAAACGGCGATTTGCCATTTGTGTTTAATATTACAATTAAAACAGGAGCTTCACGCATTATCCGCAAGGTGTTTTTTGCATCTCCTAAACCGTTAATTGATTTTGGCAGTGTATTATGAATAAATTCTTCTTTGTAAATACCATTTTCCATGCAATCAAGAAATCTCTTTTTATGTTCATTTTTGAAAACAATGCATTTCCAAGGCTGTCTGTTCTTGGCGGACGGAGCTGCAATTCCAGCGCAAATGATTTCCTCTATTGTTTCATTTGGAATATCTTGATTCTTAAATTTTCTTATACTTCTTCGATCAAAAATTGATGTATCATTCATTTTAAATTCTCTTCCTTATTAAAAAATGATTTTTTCAGCATCAGATATTCTTCCGCTGTGCATATTTCCCTGCATCTCACCTGATATTCTCTCGAACGAATCAGCATGTTTTTAATCTTTTCGCAAGGAAAATCGGAGCATTGATTACACTTTTCAATTCCTTTTTCCCGTATGCATTCTACCAAATGATATGTACATTTTTTGTGCGAGGAGCAGCCGGAGCAACGGATTTCATCATTGGACACGACGGTATTTCTCCAGCCTATCCTGTGCCATAATTCGGCAGTTTTTTTAATTCGTCATCAGTTTTGGCAAGATAGCGTGGGCATTCCAAGCAGTTATCTCCGCATAATGTTATTTTATCCATGTAAATCCCCCTGATTATGTGAAATATATCTTTTTAATTTTTATGCCAATCTACTACGATGTCAAGATAACGTATAATATTATGATATATTACTTTTATATACTTGTCAATAGATTTTGATTACATTTTCGTTTCGCGTATGACAAAAACTGCTATTCTGAAACCAGCTCTCTTACTTCAACGCGGCGTATTCCTTTAGAAGCAAAATATGAAAATACAAAGAAGCTAAGGCAGATTACCGCTATAGGGAGCAGCATGGATACCGCAGTAAATTCCAGAACGACGTTTGTAACGCCGATGAGCGACAGTATTATACTGAGGAGTTTGGCAGAAAACAAAATGCTTAAAACTGCGCCTGTTACCGTACCGATCAGAGCAGCGATCATAAATCTTATCGCAAAGCTGAAGCGCAGCTTGTTTGAAGTAAATCCCAGTGCTTTAAAAATACCGATGTCTTTTCGTTCCTGAACAAAAGTTTTTACACATACCATTCTTACCACAACGAATGCAAACAGAATCGAGAAAAAGTAAATAATGATCTTCAGGATATTGACAGTATCATAAAACTGCCCCATAACAGGATTGTTTTCCTCATCGTATTTATATATTTCCAAAACATCTCCGTATTTTTCCGTAAGCTCTTTTATTATATCGTCAACTGCCGATTTATCCTCCAGAACAAAATACTCATAGGCATATTCCGTTTTGATTCCAAGCGTTTCAGCACCGTCGAAATTTATTGAAAATGTCATGCCGCTGTCCGAAGTTGACTGATAAATTCCGGAAATCAGAAATTCTTCTTCTTTATCTCCGTGCGACAGTGTAACCTTATCGCCAATTTTCAGGTCAAGGGCTTCTCCGACCATTTTTGTTATCATAAGCTCATTGTCATATTTCGGTTCTCTGCCTTTTAGAATGCCCAATATGTATTGAGGATATTTGTATACTTCACAGTGCAGATTTTCACCGTTCAGCGAACAGTAAATACTGGTTATTCTGTTTTTTTCCGTAACTTTGGTTCGCTGTTCAATCAATTTTTCTGCTTCGTCAATATAGTCCCTTTCCGGAATTTGGGCGTAGGAAAGTTCGATATCAGACGCTGCAAGTCCAATAGCCGAAAGAGCGCTTCGGGAGGACAGCAATACTCCTATTAGATTGACCGTAATCATAAAAAAAGTAAGGATAGATGCTATGACAATTGTACCCATATACCGCTTTTTATTTGATGTAAACTGACGAAGGGCAAGTGCTGCCGACAGCCCTTTTGGTGATATGGGAACATTCAGCCTGCTGTCAAAATATATTTCCTCACGTCCTCCGGAAATTGCTCTTATAGGAGAAATTTTTGTAAGCTTATGGGTTTTGATAATGATTATTAATGCGGAACAGCCAAGGATCAGCGACGTATATAAGACGCTGTTTGCTAAAGAAAATCCGCTGTCCGGCAAAACGGCTGTAATTGACTGAAATACGCTGCCAATAAGCTTCTTGACCGGTATTGCTGCAATTATTCCGATAACAATGCCTAAAAGCTGTGCTGCCATGTACTGAAAGAAAAATATCAGCCGCAGCTTTCCGTTTCCAAATCCCTGAGATTTTAGAATACCCAGCATAATATAATCAGTTTCGATTTCTGTCCCGATGCTGTGGTTCATAACGATAAGAACAATCAGAAACAGAAATATCATAAATGCCATGACGATATCCATAATAATATCGGGCATAAGTGTGCTGTACCGTATAGACGTTTCTTTATTTAAGGCTCCGATCGATTTGTCAACAAGTTTTGTTTCAAGATTTAATTCTCTTTGGAATTTTACTGGAGTAAGGCTGCTTTCTTCCGACTGATGAACTGATAATATTGTCATTTCAAGGCACATGTCTTCTGAAATCACCAACGGCTCACACTGATCATAGATGCGGTCATAGTCCTCACGGCTTATAAATACTTGTTTCCAGCCTATTGTAAATGAACCCATGATCGGTTCCTGTACAAATCCTTTTACGATGAAATCCTCGCTGATGCCTGAGATCATTGCGACTGAGACTTTATCGCCTACATCACATTCAATATTTGCCTTGAGTCCAAGCGGGAGATATATTTCTCCGGCGGAAAGTTCGGGGATTTTATTCTCAAATTCGTCCAGATTCGAATTGTAAAGCTTTATGCCGCGCCGCATTAAAGTTAGAAATATGGAATTTCCATTATTTATTTCGCCGTATGCTATACCATTTCCGCACAAAGCCTCAAAATAATCAATATGGTCGACGAGGCTGCTGTTTTCAACTGCACTGCGCAGTTCGTCTGTAAGATCTTTGGTTTTCATTATAACCGTAGTATCGCCGCAGTCAGCAGTCTGAAACGCTGTTTCCATTCCATTTTTGTAGTTATCCCGGACGCTGAAAATTGATATACTGACCGTTGTAATTATTATCATTAGAATTGCAATGCTGATAAACGTACTTTTTTTTCTGCGGATATTTGCCCGTAAAAGAGTTAAAATTTCCATTGCCGCACCTCACCATTCCATCGAGGCAAGCCATGCGTTTACCTGTGTTTCACGACGCTTTTCTTCATCGGGATCATATGGCGGCAGAGCAAGTTCGCCAATTATTTTTCCGTCCTCAAGATACAGAAGCCTTGTGGCACGCAGCGCAGCCTTGATGTCATGAGTAACCATTAAAATACTTTGCCCTTCGCTGTTAAGTTTAGTCAGGAGATCAAGTACGTCTGTCGTATTCTTACGATTAAGCGCTCCTGTCGGTTCATCGGCAAAGAGAAGTTTAGGGGTATTTATAACGGCTCTTGCAATGGCGCACCTCTGTTGTTCACCTCCCGATACCTGTGACGGAAGATGTGTTTTTATATGTGAAATTACCATTTTTTCAAGAAGCTCTTCTGTATGTTTTTTAACCTCAGAAGAATTTGCAGTTTTATTCAGATAGCCCGAAACCGCAATGTTTTCAAAAAGCGACAGATTGCTGACAAGGTGCATTTGCTGAAAAATAAATCCGAAATCTCCGCAGCGAAGCTTTGAAAGCTGTTTTTCATTCATGACCGCAAGATCTGCTCCGCTGTAAATTACCTGACCGGCGGTTGCCCTGTCCATGCCGCTTAAAGCATAGAGAAGCGTTGATTTGCCCGATCCTGAAGCTCCCATAATTACGGTAAAATCGCCTTCATACAAGTCAAGGTCAATATGAGACAGAATATGTACCTGATCGCCGTTGTGTGCAAAGCTTTTGCAAAGTCCTTTTGCTGACAGAATTGTTTTTTTCATAAATTATTTCCTTTCATACTTGATATATCCATTCTATCAGAAAAGTTATTAAGAAGTCTTTAAGAAGGTTTTTAACAAATCACGCCTGACGGCTCGGTACGCATTTTACTTGAATATTCTTTATCATTCTATACAGAAATTTCCGGAAGGCTTACTGTTACCTCCAGACCGTCGTGAAGATTATGCAGAGAAACTTTTCCCTTCATCTGTTCAGCAATATATTTTACAATGTACAGTCCAAGTCCGGAGCCTTGTTCGTTTCCGCAGTTTCTTCCACGATAGAATTTATCAAGGATAAACGGCATATCTTCATCCGGAATACCGTTGCCGTAATCACGAAAGCTTATATTTATAAAACCGTCGGAGTTTGTTATATTTACGTCTATCTGCGTTTTTGCATATTTTCTTGCATTGTTGATAAGATTTTCCGCAATTTGCGTAAGCCTTTTACGGTCAGCCATTACATGAGGGCTGAATTCGGGAGATGTGAAGTTTACATCATTTTGTTCACCTGAAATTTCGGCGGTAATTTTTTTCATAAATTCGCAGATTTCAGTTTCTTCAAGAGATGTTTTCAGTTTGTCCAAATCGGAAATCGAATGTATGAATAAGTCGTCTGTAAGCTTGGAAACCTCATCGCATTTGCGCATAAGCACACGGAGATATTTTGCACGTTTTTCATGAGTATTGTCAAGATTCGCTTCCAGGCCTTCGGCATAGGCGCGAATTGAAGCAATCGGCGTTTTAATATCATGTGAAAGTGTTGCTATAACGGTTTTATTATTGTCTATCGCTTCTTTTTCGCAGGCTCTCGACTTAGTTATTTCACAGCGCATACTGTCGAAAGCCCACGTGAATGCGCCGAAATAGTTTGAACGGCCATAGTCCAGGGGAATATCAAAATTACCCTGTGCGATTTTTTCAGCGAAAAGCTTCATCTTATCAAAGGGGCGAAGAATCTGAAAGTATACATACCCCGAAACTGTAATTAGAAATATAAGGCAGATTACGCAAAGTGCAGGTAGGCCGTTAACTCCGGCTGAAGCTTGCTGCTCGTTCCGCAGTTCTTCCTGCAAATCAGCCGTCTTTTCCGACATTTCTTCTAGGTTACCCGACTGCGCAAGCTGCTCAATTTCATTGAGGAGAATTATCTGCTCCGAACGTAAATCGTTTGTGTTCGTCTGTTTTGAGGAGACGTAAAAGTATCCGGCGGCAATACAGATCACCGTAGAAAAGATTATAGTAATTTGAAATAATTTTTGTTTCATTCGGCAGCCTCCAGTATATATCCGACCTTAAAAACAGTTTTGATGTATTTGGGTTTGGCCGGTTCGTCCTCAAGCTTTTCACGCAGCCATCTTATGTGAACTGCGAGTGTTGATGGTTCGGTAATTGAAAATGCGCCCCAGACTTCTGACAGGAGTTTTTCTTTTGAAACCGCTGTATTTCTGTTTTCACAAAGATATGCAAGCAAATCAAACTCTTTCAAAGACAGCGAAACTATTTCGTTGTTTTTGATAACTCTTCTCGCTGTAATATTTACAGTTACATTACCGAAAGAAATTATAATTTCTTCTTTTCCGAAGCCATATGTCCGGCGGACAAGTGCGTTCACTCTTGAAAGAAGCTCTTTCATGGAATACGGTTTGGGCAGATAGTCGTCGCCGCCTATATCAAAACCGGTAATACGGTCGATTTCGCTTGTTCGTGCGCTTGCAAAAATTACAGGTACATCAGAAGTGCGCCGAAGCTCTCTGCACAGCTCAAATCCTGTGGTATCAGGAAGATTTATGTCCAGCAGAATAAGATGATAAGCATTATTCCTTAGCAGTTCAAAGGCAGACTCGCTGTCGATAACGCATGTTACTTTATATCCATAATTTTCAAGCATATCTGAAATTACAAAGGACAAGTCCTCATCATCGTCTATAATCAGTATTTGCTTTTTGAACATTTTAATCAGTCCTTTCTTATAGCCTGTATTCATAGAAATGAACAAGTTTATTTTGTAAGCTTTAAAAATTACTTTGTTTTTATCTCATTAAATTTATACAATAAAACAAAAATCCTTTGTCAGAGACAAAGGATTTTAAAGGGTGGGAGATGGGATTCGAACCCACGATCTTCGGGACCACAATCCGTGTCGGCTATGATTTCAGACATATTCGATTGATTGTAAATGCGTTGATTTTTCCCTATATTACGAGGAACATTCCCACTTTTTAAGAATTATAGCATTTCGTTTAATTTTAGCTCTTATTAGAAAGATATTAGAGAATTTTTTTGATTCAGCTTGTCTTTTCAAAAGTATAAGAACAAGTTCTGAATTCTTATTTTTTATTCAAATATTTTTTCAGCAGAAAGGCACAGAAATAAGGAAATGTATAAATATCATCACTGTATCCGATATTTCCGCCGGTAAATTTTATCCCGTATTTAATATCAGGATAACGCTCGGAATTAATAAGTGTGCGCAGGGATTTAGATCTGCCATTTGTAGCTTTGACTTCAACCGGAATCAGCTCTTCCGCAGTTCTGACAAAAAAATCCTCCTCCAGAATCGAATCCTCACGTTTATAATAGTACAGATCATAACCGCTCTTTACAAGAGCCTCGCCCACTATATTTTCATACAATGCGCCTTTATACACTCCAAGGTTTTTATTAGCTCTCAAATCGTCCTGAGATTCTTCATCAAGCATCGAAACAAGCAGTCCGGAATCCGCAAAATACAATTTATATTTATCGTCAACGTAGTTCCCCTTCAATGGCAGCTCAGGGAAATTCAGACAATAGCAGACGTTGACAATACCTGCATCAATTAACCATTCAATGCATCCACGATAATCCTTAAATCTTGCACCTGACGCCACCTTAGATATCTGGAACTTCTTATTCTCTTTAGCGAGCTGTGGTGCAATGTGATTAAATACGTTCATGATTCTTGTCTGATCCAGACCAACAGCATATTTTCTTATATCCTCTTTGTAATCCCCGATAAGCTGACGCTGAGTATCAAGAGAGCCTTCAAAAGTATTCTTTATGATATACTCACGTACAACCGCAGGCATACCGCCAAGAACGCAGTAATCAAGGAAAAGGGAATGACCTACATTCAATTCAAGTTCATTGAACGCTTTCATTTCTTTCATATGTTCAAGCAGATTGTTCGTAAACGAATTATCATAACCTTTCGCCCACAAAAACTCCTCAAAATCCATAGAACGCATGGTGTAGTCTGTTTTATATCCAACGCTGTTGCTTTCAATTTTTCTGTAATTGATGCCAAGCATCGAACCGCTGCATATTATGTCAAAACGTCCGTCCTGTTTAAAAAACTTCAAAGAGGTTGCAATATCGGGGAATTTCTGTATCTCATCAAAGAAAATAAGAGTTTTTCCGTCAATGAACTTTTTTGACGGATCAAGCAGTGAGATATTTTTGATAATATCTGCCGTTTTATATCCGTCAGAAACAATCATTTCGTATTTGGGCTTTTCAACAAAATTTATTTCAATTATACTTTCATAGTTTTCGGAAGCAAATTTTCTGATAGATTCGGTTTTCCCAACCTGTCTCGGTCCTTTTACTATAAGAGGTTTACGCTCAGGATCTTCCCGCCATTCTTTCAGAAATGCATCAACTTTTCTCATCATATACATAACGGATCACCTCGTCAAGTACAATTGTAACATAATCACAACGAAAAGTCAAGCAATAATTGCGATTTTTGCAACGAATCAAAATGGCATTTATGACAAAATACTATGGTATTTTTCATAAACTACAAAGGTTTGATACTTTAATTCGGTACATTCACTTGGAGCGATTTTTTATGTTCGGCTATGAGCTGCTTTGCTGTAAGGTCGATTTTATATAAATTTTGTATAAGACAATAATCATCAGATCTTCCATTAAATGAAGGTAAAATCTTCTCATCTTCTAACTGTTTTATAATATTATCTTTTTCTGCTTCGTCAATTTTTAATTTTGCATAAGCACTATCAGCAACATTATCGACACAGCGATAACGCAGATTCTCATCCATTTCACCGAAACAGTTTTCCTGAAATCCCCAACCTGAAACATAAGCATTCCTTGCCCAGGCTGCCAAATCAGCACAGTTTTTCGTGCCCGAATCCGTAAACATATATTCGTTTATGGTGGCGTTCATGACCATGACATAACTCCTCATGAAGTCCTCATAGCTGATTTCAAGTCCATAAAAACTGTTGATATCCGAAATCAAAATCTCATCATCTTCATTCCTGAACATCTCCGCATAGCTCGAAAAATCAACAATTTTACCGCTTTCAAAGTACGAAAAATATATCAGCTGTGCCTTGATAGTCTGCTCCCGAAGTCTGATTGCAGACATTGAATCGGCGATTGCCTGACCGTCTGACTCTATCAGTGAAATCTTTTCCTGCTGCTGACAGTCCAGATTTTCAAAGAACTCACTCTCATCAAAATTTACCGATATATCGGGACTTTCAATCTCTCCCATACTCGAAAGAACAGCTATCAGTGCAAACAACAGAAAAAGTAATCCAACGGCTATACTGCCGATTATTAGCAGAAATTTATTTCGTTTTTCCTTGTCAAGTGCAGTATCAACCACAAGTTTTTTCAGCAACGCCTTTGCGGCAGCTACTATCGCTTCTGCCATTTTATCACCTTAACCTTTCACTTTAAAATAAAAAGAGCCGCATTTTACTGCGACTCTAATGTTTCATATTAAATTACTACATTGTCATATTTTGACCTTCTTCATATTCGTAAGCATCGTTTTCCGCCTGTTGTTTTTCCTTTTCAATTTGTTCCTGAAGCCTGAAATCTATACCATCAATACATTCATCGTATACAAACTGTTTTATTTCTTCCATATTGTTTGACTGATAATAATCTACCAACAGTTTTTTGAAGTGAATTTGGCTGTCGATCGGTATTGAAATAATACCGCAGCCGTTAATAATCATTTCGTGATTCGCTGCAAGCATAGCAGTACGTTTGTTACCATCAAGAAACATCTGGCTTCTCATGCAATAAAGCATTAATGAAATTGCACGCTCTGTTGCATTTTCTATTTTTGATATTTCAGTGAGGTTCTCCTTAATAACCGATTCGATAGGCATATCGGGCTTCCATTTTGTTCCGCCTATTCTTACGGGAACATTACGGATATAGCCTGCCCTGAGGATCAGATTATCGCCGCCTACTAATCTGTTTATCTGGCATATATATGCAAAATCAGTAGGACAATCTACCGTATCACACAGGAACTGCCATGCGTGTTTAAGATTATTAACAGCAATAATATCTGTTATTTTAACATTAGGAGCCATCATTCCATTAACAATTTCTTCCGTTTCCGGAAAAGTAACTCCAAGTCCTTCAAGTTTTGCACTTTCCCAAATATAATCAACGATATTGCGTTTTGCAACAAAGATATTTTCTTCAACTGTCAGTCTGAATTTATTTTCCATATACATTCCTCACATATCTTTTTTTTATTATACCATTTTTCTGACCGAAAATCAAGTACTTTTTTATCTTCCACCGGCTTTACCGAACAGTTTTTCCTTGTAAGACGGAGCATGAACCTGTAACAGATAGCGTTCATTTCCGCAGCGATACAGACAAGTTCCATGTTCGGGAAACTTTATCAGACCGTATTCAGACTGTTCAACCTGAAGCGTATCCATGAAATCCACAGGCGAGATGTTGCCGGGATTAAAGAAAAAATGGTGGCTCGGAATGCTGAACAGCGGCTTGGTGAACTCCTTTATTTCAGGCAGGAGGAATGGCGATAGGTAAAACTTTGATGCAATCTCCGTCTTTTCCTCCGCCTCACACCGAGCGTGCGGGCTTTCCCCGCACTCGGCGTTCCATCAATTTGACTTACTTTCCAAATAGGATTTTAATATTCGATAAATCTCACGATTTTATCTATACTTTCAGATTTCATTCAATTTTCTTTTTGACTTTAGTATCTGCTACTTTTATTTCGGCAGAACTATGTACTTGTATACTGTCATGCTTCCCTGAGTTGTCGTAATAAATTAGTTTGTATTCACGTCCTGCGCGTTCGAGTTTTTCACCTCTCATACGCAGGAAATCTGCCAATTCTACGCTGTTTGCCGTTATTTTTTGTTCTTCTGTAAATGGGATATATGGCACTTTTTTCACCTCCGGAGTGCAAAAAAGTCCGTCTTTGATAATTAAAAGAAACGGACTTTTACATATATTTAAAAACAAATATTAAATGGCGCTTTTCGTATTCGTATCGCACTTATCTGCGGTGGAATACTCATAGTCATTGCGCCGCTGTGAATTATTATTACTCTGTCGCCAACACGAAAGTTGCAGTTACATCGTGTATTTACAGCAATCTCCTGATCTGTTTTGCTGTCACGGACAAGAAGCTGCCTGTTTCCGGTTTCCAAAACAACTGCGCACATCGTCATCATACGTCCAAGCGTGGCACATACACAGATACTACAAAGACAAAACGCTCAAAGCGTGTGCTGAAAAGGGTATCTACACCGACACCACAAAAACGAAGAAGTCTCAGCGTTCCTTGAAATTTCCTCAGTGCGTTATGGATATGCTCCGTGAGTACAAGAACGAGCAGGACACAGAACGTGAAAGGCTCGGCACGAAATGGGTGGACTATGACCGCCTTTTCGTTAAGTGGAACGGTGAACCGATGAACAATAACACACCGTATTTCTGGCTCAGGGAATTCTGTGAAGAAAACAATTTCCGTTTCTGTGACATTCACTCCCTGCGACATTTTTATGCTTCTGCCCTTATCAACAAGGGCGTGGATGCAGCCGCCGTATCAGGAGCGTTAGGTCACTCGACGATAACAACCACGACTTCTATCTACTGTCATGTATTCGGGCAGGCTCAGGCGAGAGCTGGTGAAGCAATCGCTTCGGTACTCGACTTTCACAAGTCCGATGATACCAAAGGACAGCCTAAAGCCGTATAAAGGACAAGTAAAGGACAGAAGCCTTGTATGGATAAAAAGAAAACTCTCAAATGGCGAAATATCGTCATTTGAGAGCCTATGTTGTGGTGACCCGTACGGGAATTGAACCCATGATTCCGCCGTGAAAGGGCGATGTCTTAACCTCTTGACCAACGGGCCATATGGTAGCGGCAGTAGGATTTGAACCAACGACCAATCGGGTATGAACCGAGTACTCTAGCCAACTGAGCTATGCCGCCGCATTCATAATGCTTATTTATTATACAACAAATCTTCGGCAAAGTCAATAGATTTATTTCAAAAAAAATAAGTTTGTATAATACGATAATGAATTTGATAATTAATGGCGAAATATAAGCACTTTTTACAAAAATATTTTTTATTCCATAAGCAAAGGTAAGATTTTCATAATACTTTATAAAAATGACAAAATACTTCTTAAACATACACACGATTTAGACTCTACGCAAAAATATTGCAAAAATTTAAAAAAACAGTTGCAGTAAACGATATTTTTTGATATAATAATTTTATATAGGATTAGGAAACCTGTGTGTCACAACTGATGTCTGCATTATGTTGTATTTATAGAGCGGTTTAATACGACTGTTATTTTTTTGAAAGTCATACCGCTTATTTTAAAGATTATAAATAAAAAGGAGATAGAATATGAAAAAACAAAGAAAAATCCTGCTCTGTCCGATTATTTCAACTCTTGGCCTATGTGCGGCGTTTCCTCTGTCGGCATCGGCGGCGGACATAAATTCAGCATCTCCGGTCTCTGAATGGAATACTGACAGCAACGGAAGAATCTTCTACTATGACAGCGATGGTCAATACGTTACAGGAGAACAGCTCATTGACGGTCAATATTATCTTTTCTCTGACAACGGTGTTCTTAAAACAGGATGGCGTACGCTCAACGGTCAGAGATGCTATTTCGATCCGGAAACAGGAAAGTCCATTACAGGTTGGATCGACTACTGCGGCCGTAAATATTATGTCGATCCCGGCACAGGCAAAGCGTCCGGAAAATTCACCGACAGCGATAATAATATTTATATTGCTGACGGATATGGTTCTGTTGTGACGGAAACCGGGTTTACTACATATGACGGTGAATGCATTTATATTAATGATGACGGAAAAGTGCAGACAGAGGATGCTGTAATCAATGGTGTTCCTTACAATATTGAATCTGACGGAACAGTAGGAATCGGATGGCAGAATGTTTCGGGTCAGCTTTATTACATAAACAACGACGGTTCAGTTATCAACGGAATTGCAGATATAGATGGAATGAAGTATGGTTTCGACAACGGAAAACTTCTATATGGCTGGCAGGAATCAGAGGGACAAAAATACTACGCTGGCGAGGACGGTATCCTCATGACCGGTCTTTTCACAATAGACGATGAACTTTACTGCTTTGACGAAAACTGCGAAATGCTTACAGGCGTTCAGACAGTTTCAGATAAAATTTACTATTTTAATGAAGACGACGGTTCTGCTGTATCCGGATGGAAAGCTATAGGCAGCGATATGTACTATTTTGGGGAGGATCATTCCGCCGCGACGACTCTTACATTAATTGACGGCAAGACATACTACTTCGGCAGCGATGGAATTATGATTACTGGTCGCTATATTATCAATGGAGATAAATATTGCTTCGGAGAGGACGGTGCGGCTCTTACCGGTTTACAGACCATTGAAGACAGCAAATATTTCTTCAGCAATACCGGCGTTATGCAGCTTGGGTGGCAGACTATAGATGGAAAGAAATACTTTTTTACTACCGACGGAACTGCCGCGAAAGGCTGGGCGTCCATAAGCGGCAAGAAATATTATTTTAACAGCGAATGCGTTATGCTTACCGGCCGCCAGATTATTGACGGCAGCAAATATTATCTTGCCGAAGACGGTTCAGTACAGACAGGCTTTCAAAAGCTTGACGACGGCACATACTTCTTTAATGAAGACGGAAAAATGGCATACGGCTGGCAGACTATAGGAGGAAAGAAATATTACTTCTACGATAACGGAAAAATGGCTGTCAGCATCCGTATAGGGGAATATAATATAGGCGGCGACGGTGTAGCTACGCCAATTTCGGATGTTCAGAGAAAAGGCGCGGCAATTATAGCAACTATAGGCAAAACTCCCGATGCCATATTTAATTATGTAAGAAGCCATAACAGATACAGCTATATGGAATCTACCAGAACTCTTGCGCAGATTCAGGCGATAGGATGGAGCTATTTTGCCAACTATGCAATGAACAACAGGAATGTTGTCTGCTACTATTTTGCCGCCATTACCGATCTGCTTTTCCAGGAAGCAGGTCTACGCTCAAGAGTCGTATACGGCACGGGCACGGGTACGGGCGATCATTACTGGAATCAGGTTTATATCAACGGTGTATGGACAAACTATGATACCTGCAACGGTTTTGCCAATGTTACCGACGCATATCTGCAATCACTGACATATACTTGGAAACAGTACGTAAATCCTGACTTCAGAAAGTAATTGGAGGTTTTTAATATGAATTCAAAAAAAGCAGCATTTATTTCAGCAGCCATACTTCTTACAGTTTCTGCGGCTGCCTGCGGAAAAGTAGAAAAGGAAAGCTCTGACGTAGCTCTTGATATCAATACATCGACCAGTGAAGTTGAAACGACCGTGGCTTCGGAAGATGATTCGAAATCTGTGACAACTTCGGTCACTACTACATCCGGCAGCAAAGGAAGCGCAACTACAACTAAAAAGGGATATAACGCTAAATCGGACGGCGAGATCCCGACAACGGCAGCTCCGCATAACGCAGATCCCGATCCGAATGCCCCGGATCCGCCCTCCGACGATCCGGGAACTCCAGCACCGCAGGAACCGGAGCCCACCGCGCCGCCTGCTGATGATCCGCCGACGGAACCGCCGACAGATCCGCCGGTACAGAATGTAGAATTCAATTATGACAGTCTCCAGTCGGATGTTTCGGCTTATATTTCTGCGCTTCCTCTTCAGTTTACTAAAGGAGGAGGTGCAGCCTGTACAGCCGGAGGCTATGACGTTGTGACATACAAATGCAGTGATATTGAGATAGAATGCTATGTTGACGGTGGTACAGAACGCATTTTTCATATTTTGATAAACAGCGCAGGTTTCCCCACAGCGGAGGGAATTGCCGTTGGCAGTACAAGAGCTGATGTTGAAGCTGCTTACGGTGCTGGCGAAGACCTCGGCGGATTCGTCTCCTATATCAGCGGCAGCAAGGAACTGAGCATATATTACAGCGGCGACTCTGTAACCTGCATTGAGTATTATATAGCCGTATAAGGAGGGTCTGTCTTGGTTTTCAGCAGTCCCGTATTCCTTTTTATTTTTCTGACGTCAGTATATATTCTCTATAGAATCATTCCGACTGTCACAGCCAAAAACGTCCTGCTGCTTGTTTTCAGTATTGCATTCTACACCTATGGAGAGCCCAAGGCCGTTATACTTATGATAATATCTATTTTCATGAACTATATCTTCGGTCTGGCAATGAAACAGCGCAGTAAAATACGCAGATCCATGCTGGCGCTTGCAGTGATCTCTAATCTTCTCATGCTTGGCATATTCAAGTACGCGGGCTTTGGGGCAGAGCTGCTGAACAGGCTGCCTTTAGTCAGCGTATCTGTGCCGGATATAGCTCTGCCTATAGGAATATCTTTCTATACCTTTCAGGCAATGTCCTACGTTATTGATTCCTACAAGAATCCGAGGTATATCCAGAGAAATCTTTACAAGCTTGCGCTGTACATAACATTCTTCCCGCAGCTTGTAGCGGGGCCTATAGTAAAATACTACGATTTTGCGCATCAGATCGACAATCGGAAATGTACTCCGGAACGCACGGCGCAAGGCATTAGGCGGTTCGTAACAGGGCTCTCAAAAAAACTTCTTATTGCCAATACAATGGCTCTTGCTGCCGATTATGTTTACAGCCTGAATACTGCGGAACTGACGCTTCCGCTTGCATGGCTGGGAGCCGTTTCATATCTTTTCCAGATATACTTTGATTTCAGCGGTTACAGCGATATGGCGATCGGTCTCGGAGCAATGTTCGGCTTCGATTTCAGAGAGAATTTCAATTATCCGTATATTTCTCAGAGCGTTCAGGAGTTCTGGCGCAGATGGCATATTTCAGTGTCCACATGGTTCAAGGAATATCTCTATATTCCCCTGGGAGGCAACAGAAAGGGAAAATTCCGGACGGCGGCAAACAGAATAATCGTATTCTTCTGCACCGGTCTCTGGCACGGGGCAAGTCTCAATTTCATTGTCTGGGGCCTGCTTAACGGAATGTTTCTGCTGCTTGAATCGGCAAAGATTATCAATATTCAGAAGCTTCCAAGGTTTTTCAGGCATTTCTATACATTATTCGTAACGATAATCGCTTTTGTATTCTTCCGTGCGGAAAATCTTGGCACAGCCTGCCGTTTTATCGGAAAAATGTTCATTCCGGACTTCGGCAGAGTGGGACATACTTTGTTCATGAGTCAGCTTACACCGATGTACCTGATGATGCTGGGACTGGCATTTGTCTTTTCAATGCCGATTATCAGAAGCGGAGCGGAAAAACTAAAAAATTCCGGCTCTGCCAAGGCTATCGGAGCTGCCGAAACGGTTTCCTATGTTGTTTCGCTGCTTCTCCTGGCTCTGTGCATTGTCACGCTTTCATCATCATCTTACAATCCCTTTATCTATTTCAGGTTTTAGGAGGCGGCATCATGAAGAAAAATATGCTCTATACTTTGTATTCTGCTGCATTTATAGGAATGTGCCTTGTCCCCTCAGCTCTTATGCCATTTGCAAAGGCAGATTCAGATAAGGAAAAAAGAAATCTTGCGGAAGCCCCAAAGCTTATTAATGAGGACGGAAAGCTTAATTTCGATTATTTTGAAGATTTTGAAAATTATTTTTCTGATCATTTTGCATTTCGCCAGCAGCTTGTAACCGCCGACGGACGAATCAAAACCGCCGTTTTCGGTACGTCGCCGAACAAAAACGTTATAGCCGGAAAAGACGGTTGGCTGTATTACGGGGAGACACTCGACGACTATCTGCACATTAATACCCTCAGTGACCGGGCTATATCGAATATCAGTCACAATCTCGATATGATATATGATTACTGTACCGAACGGAACGCACAGTTCATCTTTACCATAGCTCCAAATAAAAATTCCGTCTATCCTCAGTATATGCCATCCCATTATGTGGAAAGCGGTCGGCCCGGAAATTATGAAAGACTGGCGTATGCTCTTAGCAGCCGCAGCTACTGGGTGGACATGAAAGAAACGCTGAAAAATACAAACTCCGGTATTCCGCTGTATCATAAAACGGATACACACTGGAATAATATGGGAGCGTATGCTGGTCATGCATGTCTTATGGCTGCTCTGAACAAAAGCGTCTGCCCTGCCGGAACGTCGTGGTATACAAAAACAAACGATCGTCTCGGAGATCTTGCCGCTATGCTATATCCCGCCGAGGACGCCAAAGATACTCAGGTCTACAACGACTATCAGTTCACATACAGTTACCGTGGAGCCTTTCGGCGTCTTGACGATATGACTATAAGAACCGTCTGCGGCGGCAAAGAGGGAACTCTGAAAATGTTTCGCGACTCCTACGGAGAAGCTATTTTGCCGTATATGGCCGAATGCTTTGGAAGCTCTGAATTTTCACGTTTCGTTCCATATGAGCTGTATACCGTTAATGGCGGCTCCGTTATCATTGAAATCGTAGAACGCAATCTTGGGGATCTGCAGATGTATGCGCCGATCATGGCAGCTCCGGAAGCCGATTTGAACGGAATAACACCGTCTCAGTACGTTGGTGAGAATATAATCGTAAAAACCGAAATAAACGGCGGAATGACTCATATTTTTGGTGAACTGCCGGAAGAATTTTTCAGCGGCAGCTTTACGGATATATATGTTTCCTGCGGTGGAAGAAGTTTCAGAGCTTTTAACTGCTTTGAGGCCAAGCTTCTTGACCGTGAGGGTGAGAGCAGCGACAGGGGATTTTCACTGTATCTTCCTGCCGATGCAGAGCAGACAGATAATATTATAATAACGGCTGTCAGTGGAGATAAAGCTGTTTCAGCCCAGTATGCAGCCAAATCCTAACAGAAAAGAAAAGAGTGATAAATATGAAAATAAACAGAACGGCAGCGCTGTTTGCTGCAACGATAATTGCGGTTATTCCTATGGGAACAGTCACAGCCGCCGGAGAAGCTCCATCTGATTATCAGCCCATTTACAGCGAGTTTAATCCCAATGATGTAAACGGAAAGGTAATAATTTCTCTTCCCGAAAATGTCACCGCTCATGTAGAGATCACCTTTGACTCTCCAGAGGGAGAAAATCTTCCCTATTACAGCTGCGATATTGCAGGAGGTTCTGAAGAAGCTGTTTTCGATATTGAGGGCAGGGACAATACGGAGGACGACTTCCGTAATTATGACCTCAGAATTGCTTTTACGGGCGGAAATTACAGCAGAACGGGAGAGGTAACCGATACATTTACCGTTCCTGATCCCAACGATAACCCCAAAAGCTTTACGGATCTTGTATATACCTTTACTGCTGCTGATGACTTTGCCGTAATCCCGGCAGAGCTTACAGGCGAAAATGATTTTGGCGGCGATGCCGGAGATTATACACATTTAAAGGAATATACCCTGCATTTAGGTCTTATGTTGGGAGACGTAAACTGCGACGGAATTATTACGGGCTCGGATGCAACAACGGCACTGAGAGAGTACACGCTTCTTTCCTCTAATATGGAAGGAAATTTTGATACTTACTGTAATTTTGCGGCCGATGTAAACAGGGACGGTATTCTGAACGGATCTGACGCTACAAAAATTTTGCGCTATTATACGCTGCTTTCATCGAATATGAATCCAAGCTGGGACGATTGACATAGGAGGAACTGATATGGAATATAAATATAAAACATCAATGGTATGTTCACAGCAGATAAACTTTAATATTGAGGGAAACGTTATTACAAATATTACTTTTATCGGCGGATGCAACGGTAATCTCAAAGCAATAGCAAAGCTGGTAGAAGGTATGACAGTGGAAGAGATAGAAGCAAAGCTAAAGGGCAATCTCTGCGGCAGAAAACCGACTTCATGTGCAGATCAGCTTGCAAGGGCTGTGCGCAAAGCCTATGAGGAAACTAGAGGAAATTAAGGTCTGTTCAGGATCTTTCATAATAATCATATAAAAAATCAGCGTTTCACCTACGCTGATTTTTTTATGAAAAAAATATGCAAAAATTTTATTACAAACTGAAAACAATATGTAAAATATAGGTTAAAGACTATGTATTCTCTTGACGAAAAAAGGATTATGGAGTATAATTGTTACATAAAAAGATATTAAGGTCTGATCTGTATTTTTATATGCTGATTTTCAGTGATAATACTGACAGGCTCTTAGGGGGAGAACAATGATACAAAAGGTAAAAAGAGCCATTGCGGCTGCGCTTTCCATTCTGGTTCTGCCGGCGGCAGTGTCCTGTACATCTAAGGTTAACCGCGCTGAAAACAGAAGCAGTGAAAACATTTTTCAGGATGTACCAATGTACGATGGAAATATTCCCACAACAGCCGTTGACGACGAGGGAAATCCCGTTACGACCACTACTTCCGCCACGACGACTTCTACTGCTGTCACCACCACCACGACTACCGCTCCGCCTGTAGCGAAGGGGAATCTTTATGATGCAGACGGCGATCTGCTTATGTACAGCAGGCACGATGAAACAGGAACTGAAGTACGGTTATCCTCCGACAATCAGGGCTATAAAATTTCCTTTGGAAATATACTCAGCGAGAATTCCGGAGGCTTCGACGTCACATTTGAAGAACTTCTGAGAAAAAATAATCCTACTGCCGTAGGCGGCGATCCCGATGTGGGGCAGTCTATACAGCTAACTTTGGACGCGGACGTTCAGAGCGCTATCTATCAATACATGCAGAATAATAATATAGTCGGTTCGGTTGTGGTAATGAGAAACGACGGTTCCATTCTGTCGGAGGTTTCCTATCCATCCTACGATCCGGATCTTCTTCTTTCCGATCCGAACTATATCAATACTCTCCCCGGAGGAGCCTGTGCAAATAAGGCCTTTCAGAACGCTTCTCCCGGCTCGTGCTTCAAGATAATGTCTGAAGTCCTCTGCGATAAACACGGAATCACTTCCCTCTATGACGATGGCACATGGACGGACGACGGTTCGACTATTGTCAACTGGGATCATGATACGGGATATTACCCCATTCCGGACCGCACGCTCAGCTCCGCATTTGTCAACTCCAGCAATATCTTCTTTGCAAAGGCATTTCAGCAGATAGGTGCTCAGGATGTGCTCAACGATCTGGGAAACATTTTTAATTTTGGTCCCGGATATGAAATATTGTGCGATTTCGGTTCGCTGGAAAATAATATAGAGGTTTATTGCAACGATGATCTAAGACGCAGCGCATTCGGACAGTCTTATGTACGAACCTGTCCGATATATCTTGCCGCTCTGGGCAGAGAAGCTGTTTTCGGGGATATGGTTAAACCGTTCGTTATAAGAAATATCGTAGATACAAACGACTTTTACAATGTTATTGAACAGGGAAGTTCCCCATTTGAAGTTATTGGTTCTATTCCGGCGGAATACAGGCAAAACCTTCTGAATGGCATGAACGGCGTTGCTTCAAATCTGGGAATTTACGTTCCGGAGGGCTATCAGCTTTATGCAAAAACTGGAACAGCCGAAACAGGCGTAGGAGATTTTCTTTACATAACAGGCTGCGTAAAAAACTATAATGACAACGGTAACTGCTGCGGTGTAAATTCCGATTACAGCGACTACAGGGCTTCCGGTGGTTCCTATACCATTGTGATGCAGGTGCAGAATCCAAAGGATCACAATTTCACTTTTGCAAGCGAATCAGCTCAACTTTACAAGGGAATTATTGACATTGTATTCAGTTATTAAAAATGCAAAGGCATGAAAAAAGCAATTATAACAATATTTTTATGCATAGCAGTTATGGTGTCTGTATTTTTGGGATTTCAGGAATATAAACTGCCGAAGCTGAAAAATATAAAAATAATCCGTGTTGAGTATAACCAAAGACTTATTGACTCTCTTTCTTTAGATTCGCCCCTTGAAATCAATAACCCTGAACAAATCGACAAATTAGTGGATGGCTTTAACGTAAAATCAGAATACGATATTGGCTGCAGTTGTCCATCCCATGATATAATTATTCATTTTATATCAGAAGAACGGGAGTATGTCTATAACATCGGTATAACTGGGGATTGCAGGATACAGTATTCGAAAAATCCGGAGGAAGATATATTAGGAATAGATATTGACAGCATCATAGACATACTCAGTAAAAATAAGGGCTCTGAAAATTTAAAATATCCTTATTAATGGAGATACAATCCGTTCTGTGAAAGCAGAATCCAAAGGATCACAATTTCACTTTTGCAAGCGAATTCGCTTAGCTTTACAAGGGCATAATTTGTAGTTTTTAGTTACTGAAAAAGCGCTCCCTCTGAATTTTACAGAGGGAGTTTTTGTAATGACTGCTATTAATACAACATTTGTTGTATTAAATATTGACGTTTTACATTATATTTGTTATAATTATGCTATAGTCAAAACAGCTTGTTGCAAACGCACGAACAAAGGGAGCTGTTATATGCAGCAGTCTCGAGGGTAACAGAGGCGGATATTTTATCCCTGATACTCCAGAAGAGGCAGTAGAGTATGTCAGAACGGAGCGGAGCAGAATAAACAGTGCAAAAGCTGCTCTCAAATCTTCCGAGGATTTCATATCCGATATTGAGTAGGCGGTGAGAATTTGCAGACAGAAGAAATAAAGCTGACCGCCGATCAGCTTCTCATGCGATCGCAGGGAATTATTGAAAGCACGCTCCTCATAAGCGATATGCGCGAGCGTGCGAATATTTTCACCGGAATAATGATGCAGGCGAGAGAACTGGGAATCGAACAACAGATATATGACATTGCTCAGCAAACTGCAAGAGAATTCGGTGAGCCTGAACTTTGGGAGCTTCCTCAGAGTTTTGAAAAAGAAGTTGCTTTGCAGCCGTTTCCTATAAACAGTCTGCCGAATCCGCTTAGTGATTATCTGAAAGCGGTATGTGACTTTGTGCAGGTAGATAGTTCTATGGTAGCTTTGCCGATACTGTCCATTCTATCGCTGTGCTTGCAGGATAAAGCAATAGTTGCTTATCCTGCTAATGCTCACACGGAATCAATAAACCTATATACGCTGACTATAGCACCTCCGGGAGAGCGCAAGTCCGGAGTATTCAAGGCTCTTAGACACAAACTATTCTGCCATATTCTAAAACTGAGGTGGCGACCTCAACAGACTTGAAGCGGCCGATAAAGCGGTAAATCCAATTTTGGATTCTCCTAAATACCCGCATAGGAAATGGCAATATTACAGTATAAAAATCGAAGCAGGTGCGTTTGCCTGCTCCTTATACATTTTATGATAAAAGTTCTTCCCAGTTATCCGGAAATCCAATATGTTTAATATCTATAAACTCACTGTATGCCTCAATCATAGCCTTTAATGCAGTAACAATAATACACCAACTGTCAGGAGAAGGATATAGCATTTTTAAAACAAAAATATATTGAAAAAGATACACATACTTTATTCCGTTAATATTTGCTTTTTTCTCTTCTGATTTTGGAAGCTTTGGCGTAGCTGAAAAGATGCTATAATATATTCTGGAAAAATGTGCACATTTATTTCGTAAAATTGTTAAGCAATGCAAGCAACTTCCAAGTTGTGCATGGGTGCAACGAATTCCGGTTATATTTGAGATAACATTTGCTATAGCTTTTTTATCTGATGTAAGCATTTGTAAGCATTTGAGAATAAAATCGTGAAGTATTGCCTAATGTAAATAATTCAATGGCAACCCACAAAGGAAATTTACCGCCGTAATTCTGTATGTGATGCTTAACAAATGGTAAATCACTATTTCTTTCTATTTCATTAGCGAATTGTTCCATTAGTTTTGCATGATGATTGGCAGCTTTAGGATCCATATTAGAAACGTCCATATACCCGAGTGAGCCATATTTATTAGAATGATAATAAGCAATCTGAGTTTTTATGAAAACCTCTATCTCTTGTATAACGCCATATAAAAAAGATATGAGTTGCCTTTCGAATTGGTAAATTTTATATACCTTGATTAAACTGGTTCCTGAAGCGTATGTACCGTAATTAAGGCGAAACGGTAAAAAGTAAGCAGAAAGCTTATAGTAATTTATTTTGCTTAATATTAGCAATGCTTCTTCAAAATCTGCTATTTCGCATCCGTGCTCTTTTAGTTTTTCAACTTGTTTGCACAATGGTTCAGGCTGTTTTACATCCATTAATTATAACCACCTTATAAAAAAGCCCTCACTGGGACACATCATTGAGAGGTGCGTGAGGTTCTGTTGTTATTATTATATTCTATTTTCTAAAAAAAATCCATTCGCATTTTGCACAAATCTAAATTATTTTTTGTATATTTTTATGGTTTGTTATATTCTCTTATATCTTCTTATATGCTTTAATTTCGTTCAATCCTGCTCCTCCTCGTTTGTTAATATATCACCTATATCACATTCAAGCAAGTTGCAAAGTTTTGAGAGAATTTCAAAGGAAACGCTTTGCTTATGCCTTAATCTTTGTATCGTTGCTTCTCCTATTAATTTTTCTTTTCTCAATCTGGTTGTTGGATAGCCTTTTTCTTTTAATGCTGCTAGTACATCAATTTTATACTTAATCGGCATTATATAAAGTCCTTTCTTGGGAGCAAAATTTTATATACTCTTCTATTTCCCATTATAATTATAGCATAGTTTAACACTAAAGTCAAGTGTAAAAATGCACAATATTAACACTAAGACCTTGTGCAATATTACATATTGACAACACTAGAAATTAGTGCTATAATATAATTACAGTAAGGGAAACAGAAACGCTCCCTAAGCTGAATAATAACAAGGAGGTACTTGATATGAGTACAATGGATTTATTAGCAAAGGTTAGAAGCCTTAAGGAACTGGAGACACTTATCTCAGAAGCTCAGACAGAGCTTGACAGTACAGCTTGTGCAGCAGAGAGTTTTCAGCGGATATTTACAAGCTGAATTTGTTTTCAGAACGTCTCGAAAAACTTGATTCTTCAGAGATGACGGCGTTTAAAAGTCTGCTGACAGACAATCCTGAAAGCAGCTTTGAGGATATGCTACTGACGGAGCATCAGACAGATTTGATGACTCAGCGAGAGCAAATGCAATTGCAGATGTATCATGAACTTCAAAAAATGTATCAGACTACTTGTGAAGCGGCACATGATATAAATCGTCATGTCAGCGCATTGAAAAAATGGATTTCTGATAAGTCGGATAATAAAGCTGAAAAATATTTATCAGACGCTAAGTATCTTGAACAAACTACTGAGCTTACAGCAAAAATAAATAAGCTCCAGTCAGAATTAAAAAAGCTCACTCGCTCCGATGATGAAGATGAAACATTGGAACAGCTTGAAATGATAATTGATTTTTTTGAAAAGCAGAATGATTCAATAACAGAATTTAACGAATCTGCGTTTGAATTTCTGATAGAAAAAATTGTAGTCGTAAATCAAAATGAGTTGGAATTTCACATGATTGGCGGTCTGAAATTTACAGAAAAATGTTCTGAACATATTGAAATTCGTGGCAATTGAAATTCGTGGCAAAAGATGATATAATATATATGAAAGAAACAGGGAGGTCGGTGATACCAATGGCAAGAGACGTAGTTTCAGCAAAGCTGGACATAATTTTTAAGAAGATTTTTACGGAAAACAGGGATATGCTGCATGAATTTTTAGCGGATATACTGGAGATTCCAAGTGAAAGCATAAAGGATATTGTAATTACAAACCCTGAGCTGCCGCCGGAAACCACGGATGGAAAATTTAGTCGTCTGGATTTGAATCTGAAAGTGCGTGATAAGCTGATAAATGTGGAAATTCAGCTAAGAGGTAATAACGATTACCGTGACAGAACGCTGTTTTATTGGGCTAAGCTGTATGCGTCTGAATTGAAAAGCGGCGAGACTTACGATAAGCTTAAAAAGACAATCTGCATAAATATAATTAATTTTAATATGTTCGACAGGAGCGATTACCACACGGAAATCGTGACCTCTATAAAGGACACAGACGAGATTTTTTCCGATAAATTCAGCATTCACTTTTTTGAGCTTAGAAAAGTCGGTAAAAAAGTGAATCCAAATAACCGCAGAGAATTGTGGATGCAGTTTCTCAATGCGTCAAGCGAGGAGGAATTTGAGGTGTTGAAACAGACAAACGTGCCGATCATGAATAAGGCGGTCAATGTAATTTATGATCTGAGTGAGGATGCAAAGATTCGTGAAATGGCAAGATTGCGTGAAAAGGCTCTTCATGATGAGGCTTCGGCTTTAGCGAATGCTAAGAAGGAAGGTAGAGTTGAAGGTAGAGCTGAAGGCAAAGCCGAAGCAGAAGCAGATATTATTGCAAAAATGAAAGCATATGGTATGACCGAAGAACAAATAAAGGCTATACTCTCAAAAAATTAATTGAAAATTTATAGATAAATCATGCGCTTTGTGACCAAAACACAAGGCGCATTTTTGTTGCCTTTGGATATAGCAATTTGGGTGATTTTGTGGTATCCTTGTCGCAAGCATCTTCTTTCACATTTAGAGGGCAATATTGCGTGGCTTCACCCCGAAGATGCGATCAAGCAGAGGGAACGCCTTAAAGCTGAGCGTATCGCCGCCCGTGAGCAGCGTGTCGAGCCTGTGAGGGACGTTCAGACGATAAACGACAACGTACCCAATGAGATTTCAGAGCCGACAGTGAGCGAATGTGAAGAAGTTTTGGAGTACGAAGATTATGAGCAGGAAGAAACGTTTGAGATGAACGGGAAATCTTATGAAGGAATGGCATATCTGATGAATCGTGGGACAATTTCTCCTCCAAGTCAGCAGTATTACA
>CAJTWQ010000013.1 GCA_910579835.1 uncultured Ruminococcus sp. | reverse complement strand
GGCTTTTGTAAAGATTCAAAACTGATTGCATCCGTCCTGAATCTTTACAAAAGCCCTTGTTTTTCCGCTGAAACTGCTGTGGGCAAGCTCCTCAAAACTGTCTGACGTTCCGTATCCGGAAATTTTCACAAGCCGCTGTTTTTTTTCAAAAAATTCAACAATTAGATCAGGAATCAGACTCCTGTCTTTTGTTCCCACAATAATATCGGCCTCCAAAATACTCCCGACAGTTTCCGGAGACGCCTGCGGCATACATCCTGTCAGAACAATTAGTACATCCGGATCTTTCCTGCGCAGCTTCCTCAGCGTATAGCATGATTTGCTGTCGCCGGATGCTGTCACCGTACACGAATTGACAATAATAACATCCGCCGAATCAGATGTCTCTGCAATATCAAAGCCTCTGTAGACAAGATCTGCTCTCATACATTCCGTTTCATATTGATTGACCTTGCAGCCAAATGTAATAAAAAATACCTTATACATATTTCACCTTATTATCACCACTTATTCTTTGATTTATCATGTTAAAATGCACAAATAATATTTATTTTTTTATGCATTCTCAATAATTATTCGCAATTAATAAAAAAGCCCCCGTCAAGCACAACTCAATTATACTAAATTGACAAATTTACTTTAAACGGCTTGACAAAGGGATTTTTTAATGCTAATATATAAGAGCGGAAAGGCCGATCCGCAAAAAAGAAAAAAAGAAATAAACAAGAAAAAACATTCGCAAACACGCTTTACTCAGAGGAGGTATTAGTATGACAAAGACAACGATATATCTTCAGGCGATTAACGACGTCAAAGATTTCGTTGCTATTGTAATGCATTATGATTTCGATATTGACCTCGTTTCAGGAAGATATGCAGTTGATGCAAAGTCAATTATGGGTATATTCAGCCTGGATCTTTCAAAGCCGATTCAACTCAATGCTCACACAGACGATGCGGAACTGTTCCTCAAGGACATAGAGAAATTCATTGTAAAATAATCTCAGCTTACCCAAAAGACTGCTTCGGCAGTCTTTTGTTTTATTAATACGCCGACTAACTATAGCATGTTCACATAAAATATGCGTGCGGATTTTATGTGAACATGCTATAACATTAATCAATCCCAGTCTTTTCTGCTGAATTTGTGAAAAAATTTCTTAAAAGGATTCGTTATCTGAAGCTTCTGGAAATAGTGATACAGTACATCCTGATTACAGCCTTTATCATCAAGACGTTCAAACATATCCCTTAACTGTTCAAGACTCATACCGACATTTTCCTCAAGAATAATATCCTTATCGGTAAATACAACGGCTCCATAAACAGGAGTCGAGACAAATCCACCCTTTTTCAGATGATGAATAACATTGTCCATATGCGTCTTATTTTGAAGCTGAGGATTATAAAGCTTATGAACCTTAGTTCCTACCTTGTGGGTAAGTTTTTTGCCCTTGCCTGATACAACGCCGGAAATCCCCTTTGTCTCCACCACAAGCACACCGAATCGGCCGAAAACAAGATGATCTATCTCTATTGTCTTTTTATAAAGCGGAAGAAAAGCGTTATTTATAATACGCACATTGTCTTTCTTTCCCATCTTGGCAATAGTTTTTGCCACCTTTTTTTCTGCCGCTCTGCCCTTGCGCCTGCCTTTGCTGAAATATGAGGCTGCTCCCCAGAGGATCATCAGTACGATAGCGGCTGTAAGAACAATTAAAAAAATTTTCAGATTTTTTTCCATAACTTTCTCCTAAACTACTGAATAATTCAGATTTAAACAGCAATAATACAAACAGACGCAGAAAGCGTCGGGTAATACCGCAAAATGACCGACAGTCATTGAACCGTGTTGCCTCAGAACCTGTTCAGCATCAAGCTCCGCAAAAACAAGCACGGAAAAAAATGATGAATAGGCTCTAACCCCGAATAAAAGCGAGGTGTTCTCAATATGTGGGACAAAATAGCTCTGATTCTTCTGATTATCGGAGGAATAAACTGGGGTCTGGTAGGTATATTCGAGCTTGATCTGGTTGCGTGGCTCTTCGGCGGCGCAGCAAGCCTCATCAGCAGAACTGTCTATATTCTTGTAGCAATTTCCGCTGTATGGTGCATATCTCTGCTTTTCCGCAGAGACGACGAGCTGGCGTTTAACACAACAGACCGGTAAAAATGTTTTCAATGGATCTAAGAAAGTCCGGATTATCGGACATAACTTACAGATGCCGCAGATTCATAGGGAACATATACCCGAAGCATCTGCAATAATATATCGCTTCGGGTATACACAAAAAAGGGAGGCTTTTAAACCTCCCTTTTATTTATTAATTAGTCGCTAACGTAAGGGAGAAGAGCAATATGTCTTGCTCTCTTTACAGCAACTGTAAGCTCACGCTGATGATAAGCGCAGGTTCCTGTTACACGTCTGGGAAGAATCTTTGCTCTTTCCGTCATGCACTTTCTGAGCTTAGCGAGATCCTTGTAGTCGATCCTTTCAATTCTGTCTGCGCAGAACATACAAACTTTCTTGCGCGGCTTCTTTGAAGGACGAGAACTTCTTTCCTTTTCCATGACTTTTCCTCCTATCTTTATAAAGTAACGTTAAAAGTTCTGCTTAGAACGGAACATCTCCATCGCTGAGAATTTCTTCAAAATCACTCAGGCTGCCGTAAGACATACTGTCGTTATTCTGAGCTGGCTGCTGCACGGGAGCTGCCTGCTGAGGAGGAGTCTGATAATTATTATTGTAGTTATTCTGGGGAGCGGAGTAATTTGAACCGCCGTTTCCGGATTCTCTCTTAGAACCTGTAAACTCAACATTATCAACAAATACTTCTGTTGTATAATGAGTCACATCCGGATGGTTCCTATCCTGATAGCTGCCTGTCCTAAGATTGCCCTCAACACAGATCATGCTTCCCTTGCTGAAATAACGAGAAACAAATTCAGCAGTCTGCCTCCATGCTACACAGGTAATAAAATCAGCCTGTCTTTCACCGGACGTCTTATCGACAAAACTCCTGTTGACTGCCACAGTAAATCTGCATGAACTGATACCGCTCTGAGTCTGTCTGAGTTCCGGGTCAGCCGTCAGTCTGCCCATCAAAATAACCCTATTCATCATTACACCTCCATGAAATAATAACGTGACGCAATCAGCAAACTGTTACCAGTGAGCGAAGAACACCGTCTGTGATGTTGAGACGTCTTGAAAGATCAGCAGGATAATCTGGCTTTGACTCGAACGTGTAGATTACATAGTAACCCTCTGTTTCGTCCTCGATAGGATATGCAAGCTTGCGCTTACCCCAATCCTCGTTGACTTCAACAGCTTCGGCATGTCTTTCAATTCTCTGCTTGAATTTTTCCACAAGAGCCTTCATAGGCTCCTCGCCGTTCTTCAGGCTGAAAACAACCATTACTTCATACTTAGCGGATACCTTTGCCATGATGTACACCTCCTTCCGGGATATGCCCTCAACCTACTGAGGGTAAGGATAACAGCACCGTTTAACACGATACTTGTTTATTTTACCACATCAGATATGATTTGTCAAGAGAAAAATCCGAATTTTAACGATTTTTTTCTAAACATGTATTCATAAAATACTGTGCGCATTTCGACACGCTTTTTAATTTGCAGGTGGTATAATATGGCATGAAAAGGAGGCATGACAATGAAAATGGAAATAAAATCCGGACCGGGAACAGCAACGGCAATGCTCAGCGGTGAAATTGACCACCATAATGCCAAGGAACTGCGTTCACAGCTTGATAAATTTATAATATCCGTCCAGCCGGCCCTGCTTATTATGGATTTCAAGAATATAACTTTTATGGACAGTTCCGGCATCGGTCTGATAATGGGAAGGTCAAAGCTTATAAAAGAGTGCGGCGGCAACCTTGAAGTGAAAAATACCCAGCCCTATATCCGGCGTGTGCTGAGACTCTCAGGAATTGAGCGCATTGTCAAAATAACGTAAGGAGGAGAAAAATGGAAGTTAAAAATGAAATTAAATTTATAATGCCTTCGCTTTCGGTAAACGAAGCTGCGGCAAGGGCGGTGGTTTCGTCATTTCTGATACAGGCTGATCCTACCGTAGAAGAGCTTTCCGATATCAGAACGGCCGTTTCCGAGGCTGTAACCAACGCCATTGTTCACGGCTACAGAAATTCAAATGGCAATGTAGAACTTACAGTCAAACTGCTGGAGAACCGAGAGATCTACATACGCATCAAAGACAGAGGATGCGGTATATCAGACGTAGAAAAAGCGATGGAGCCGCTTTTCACAACTGCACCGGAAGAAGAGCGCTCCGGTCTGGGATTTTCAGTAATGGAGTCTTTTATGGACAAGCTTAAAGTGAAAAGCAACGTAGGAAAGGGCACGACGGTTGTCATGCGAAAAAGGCTTTCATCCCATGAGGACTGAAGCGGCACAGCCTCTCGCAGAGGAGAATCTTGGTCTGGTCCATCTATGCGCCAACAAATTCCGGAACCGGGGTATAGAGTACGAGGAACTTTATTCAGCCGGCTGTATCGGACTTCTTAAGGCAGTAAAAGCCTTTGATCCGGAAAGAGGAGTAAAGTTTTCCACATATGCCGTTCCTGTTATTCTCGGTGAAATAAAGCGGCTTTTTCGGGACGGAGGAGCTATACATGTAAGCCGAAGCCTGAAAGAACTGTCAATTTCTCTCCAGAAGCTCTGCGAGGAATTCCGTTCAGAGAAAGGCAGAGAGCCTACCATATCAGAATTATCACAGATTTCCGGTGAATCTGAAACAAACGTATCAGAGGCCTTATGCGTAAGCCGGCCGCTCATATCCCTTACCTCCGGCAACGAAGACGGCAGCGAAATTGAGATTCCCCAGCCGCCGCCTGACGAAGCCATTGTCGACCTTGTTGCGCTCCGCCAGATCATGGCGTCTCTTGAACCAAATGACCGAGCGCTGCTGGAACTTAGGTATTTCAGAAATCTCACTCAGTCGAAAACAGCATTGGCATTAGGAATGAGTCAGGTGCAGGTCTCCAGACGTGAAAAAAAGCTCCTGTCGCAGATGCGCGAGGAGCTTCTGAAATAATATCAGAACACAAGATACCCGATGACCGAATTGGACATAAGAAAGCCCTTTGACGTAAGCGAAATCACATTGCCGTCAAAATTGACGTAACCCGATTCCATAAGCGGGGGAAGCTTTTTTTCAAGCATCTGACGGTGTTTCTCTGTATTCCGCAGATCAAGCCCCTCCCGAAGCCTGAGCCTTAACATTGCGTATTCCTCAAAGCCGCACGGCGACTCATCGGTTATATATATCGGCTGAACCGGGGATGAAATAAATTTCTCCAGATCACTTTCAACAGCAAAACGCTTTCCGCCATAACAAGAATGTGCCGACGGTCCGATACCAATATATTCCTCACACCTCCAGTAACGCTGGTTATGACGGCTTTCATAACCGTTTTCAGCAAAATTAGATACCTCATACTGGAAAAATCCACGCTCGCAAAGCATTTCAGCCATACTTAAATAAAGATCAGCGGCGACATCCTCATCAGGAATCGCCGCTTTTATTTCATCGCAGTCAAAAGGCGTTCCTGGCTCGATTTTTAAAATATACGCAGAAATATGACGTATGGGCAGCAACGTAAGACGTTCAATGGAATAAGCAAGTCTCTCCGGCGACTGACCGGGCAGAGCAAGCATAAGATCGCAGGAAATATTGTCAAATCCGGCAGATGCAGCTGCAAGAACGGCTCTTTCGGCACATTCAGCATTATGAAGCCTTCCCAGAAACTTCAGTTCATCGTCTTTCATTGACTGAACGCCTAAAGACAGACGATTGATCCCTGTTTTTCGTAATTTACAAAGTTTATCGAAAAAAAGCGTGTGCGGATTTGCCTCCAGAGTTATTTCGGCATCGGCCTCAAGCCGGAAACAACGGTATATTTCCGAAAGAACAGTGTCAAACTGCAAATTATCAAGCAGAGAGGGAGTTCCGCCGCCAAAGTAAACGGTGTCAATACTTCGTGCAGGATCGGCGTACCGACGTATATTCCGGCACACGGCAGAAACGTACTCATTCATCAGCCCGCGATCGCAGCTCACCGAATAAAAGCCGCAGTACCGGCATTTCTGCACGCAAAACGGCACATGGATATATATTCCGAGCGTTTTCATCGTGCCCCAATACGGATAGATTCAGTCATCTTAAAAAAGAATGCATTTACAAGCCTTGGAATGATCAGCAGAGAAAGAACGATACCGATCTGAATGGGTACCTCCCAAAAAGCAACAAATGGGATTCTTCCGGCATTAAGAAACACCCAGACCATTGCAATAATAGCAGCAAGGCTGAATACAGCATTAAAAATTGTTGCTCCTTTGCCGTTTACGCAGAGACCGCCGCAATGAGAACAGGGCTTTCCTTTTGAATTCATCTGACCTGCCAAAGCCTTTTTTAGAGGGCCAAAAGCTTTTTTTCCGCAGTGCGGACAAGTATAAATACTCATAATTTTAACCAATCCTATTCATAAATTATTCTGCCTGCTTTCCGCTCTGAACATCCAAAGGCGTAAGCAAAGCAGCCTCACGCGAAAGAGGAGCGTCCTTTGAAAAAAGTAAAGTTTTATTTGACTGCGGGCAGAGATCCTTCTTTTTCCGCGCCTTTTTCCGGCGTTTTTTAAAGGTGAAAAGATCTTCGGCGTGAACGGCAGTCAAAACGGCAAGCATCATAGCTATTGCCATCCAAATACCGTAAAAATTATCATCGCCCACAGCCACCCCCCAGAAAAGCAGGATAGCTGAAATTACGCCGAAACTAAGGGTATCAAATTCCCTTAATCTTATCCATATTGCTCTGAAGAATCTATGCGGCGCGGTATTTCGCCGGAAAAGCATTTCAGCAGCAGCGGAAACAGCGCTGAGAATAACCGCAGTCCATAGCAGTATTACTATAAAATAATTCAGCATAAATCCCCCTCCCGAATCAGCTGTCAAGCTTAAGAACGCTCATAAACGCCTCCTGAGGGACCTCAACCGTTCCAAGCTGACGCATACGCTTTTTGCCTTCTTTCTGTTTTTCAAGAAGCTTTTTCTTACGTGTTATATCGCCTCCGTAGCACTTTGCAAGAACATCCTTGCGCATAGCCTTGACCGTTTCACGTGCGATAACCTTTCCGCCGATTGCAGCCTGTATAGGTACTTCAAAGAGCTGGCGCGGTATGTTTTCTTTCAGCTTTTCAGCAATTTTGCGCGCTCTGCCGTAAGCCTTGTCAGTGTGGATAATAAATGACAGAGCGTCAACCACCTCGCCGTTAAGAAGAATATCAAGCTTCACGAGCTTTGAAGGAGCGTACCCCAGCATTTCATAATCAAATGACGCATAGCCCCTTGTACGCGATTTCAGCACGTCGAAGAAATCGTAAACAATTTCGTTAAGAGGAAGCTCATAGTGAAGATTTACCCTCGTATCATCCAGGTACTGCATATCTTTGAAAACGCCTCGTCTGTCCTGACACAGTTCCATAATATTTCCCACAAATTCCGAAGGCGAAAGGATATCGGCCTTGACCATCGGTTCCTCCGCCGTTTGAATAAGCGCGGGATCCGGATAATTGGTCGGGTTATCAATATATACGGTCTCACCGCTTGTCAAAGTAACCTTGTAAATTACCGACGGGGCGGTAGTTATAAGATCAAGATTATATTCGCGTTCAAGACGTTCCTGAATTATTTCCATATGGAGAAGTCCGAGAAAACCGCAGCGGAAGCCAAATCCAAGCGCTACTGATGTTTCCGGCTCAAACGACAGTGAAGCGTCGTTTAACTGAAGCTTTTCCAGAGCGTCACGAAGATCCCCGTATTTTGCGCCGTCCGCCGGATATATTCCTGAAAATACCATAGGGTTCACTTTTCTGTAACCGGGCAGCGGCTCGTCGCAGGGATTATCGTTATTAGTGACGGTATCCCCCACCTGTGTATCTCCGATGCTTTTAATTGATGCGGCAATATATCCGACTTCACCGGCTTCAAGCGAACCGCTGTTTATCAGGCTGGAAGCATCCATAAATCCAGCCTCCACAACGGTGAACACTGCTCCCGTAGCCATGAGACGAATACTGTCACCAGTTTTTACTGTTCCCTCCTTGACGCGGATGTAAATGATAACGCCCTTGTAGGAATCATAGTAGCTGTCGAATATCAAAGCTTTCAGAGGCTTGTCTGCACTGCCTTTCGGGGCAGGTATATCAGTAACGATCTTTTCAAGAACCGCTTCGATATTTACACCGGTTTTCGCAGATATTCTCGGCGCATCCATAGCCGGAATGCCAACAACGTTTTCTATTTCGGAACACACTCTTTCGGGATCGGCGGAGGGCAGATCTATTTTATTAATAACAGGAACGACTTCAAGATCATGCTCAATGGCAAGATAAGTGTTTGCAAGAGTCTGAGCCTCTATTCCCTGAGAAGCGTCCACTACCAGAATTGCTCCCTCACATGCTGCCAGTGAACGTGAAACCTCATAATTGAAGTCAACATGTCCAGGTGTATCGATAAGATTGAATATATAATTTTCACCGTCTGATGCCGTATATTTCAGGCGGACAGCCCGCGCCTTTATGGTTATGCCGCGCTCCCTCTCGATGTCCATATTGTCAAGAAGCTGTTCCTCCATATCCCGAACGGCGACAGTCTCGGTTTTCTCAAGTATCCTGTCGGCAAGAGTAGATTTGCCGTGATCTATATGTGCAATAATGCAAAAATTTCTAATTTTTTCGTTTGCCAAAGCGGTTATACCTCTTTCTTTAAAATCTTACAAGTATTATACCATAAAAAAATGATTTTGTAAATACGTTGATTCAAAAAACAACCGCATTATGCTCAAACAATCGTTCTCCGTATTTTGTAACATACATATCTGATCTAAGCCCCGGAATTCTTTACCAAACACTTGACTTTTTTATAGATTTATTATATAATGTTTATATAATTGTTAACTGTGGGTCTTAGCAGACTTTGAATAAGGGAGATGATTTTTATGGACATAAGCAGCGACAGCAAAATCCTTATCGTAGACGACTCTAATATAAATCGTGCTATCCTGTCAGAGATGATCGGTGACAAATATGATCTTATCGAGGCTCGGAATGGTGCAGAAGCCGTTGCGGTTCTCCAGAATCAGAATGAGGAGATCTCACTCGTTCTTCTTGATATAGTCATGCCGTTTATGAACGGCTATGATGTTCTTGAAGTTATGAACAGCCGCCGCTGGATAGACGATATTCCCGTTATTATGATATCTGAGGAAAGCTCTCCCTCCAATATAGCACGAGCCTACGATATGAATGCGTCAGACTTTATCGCCCGTCCCTTTGATAAAAGCATAGTTCTTCGCCGTATCGTCAATACTCTTATGCTTTATGAAAAACAGAAAAAGCTGACCGAAATCGCTGTCAGCCAGATTTATGAAAAAGAAAAAAACAGCAATCTTATGATAAATATCCTCAGTCATATCGTAGAGTTCCGCAACGGTGAAAGCGGACTTCACGTTATCCATGTTCAGAATCTTACACAGATCCTGCTGAAAAATCTTGTAAGGATAACGGACAAATATACGCTTTCTATTTCCGAGATCGCTATGATAAGTCAAGCTTCAGCTCTTCATGATATAGGAAAGATCTCCATTCCCGACGAAATACTCAACAAACCCGGACGGCTTACCGACGAAGAATTCGCCATTATGAAAACTCATTCTATGGCCGGAGCTGCCATGCTTAGTCAGCTTAAGTTTTTTACGGATGAGCCTTTACTTAAAACAGCATATGAAATCTGCCGATGGCATCATGAACGATTCGATGGACGCGGTTACCCTGACGGCATAAGCGGAGACGCTATTCCTATTTCCGCTCAGATAGTTGCTCTTGCCGATGTTTACGATGCTCTTACCAGCGACCGCGTATACAAAAAGGCCTTTACCCATGAAACCGCCATTCAGATGATACAGGAAGGCAAATGCGGTTGCTTTAATCCTTTGTTGCTTGAATGCCTGTCAATTTCTGCAGAAAGTATACTTAAAATATCAAACGGTTCTGCAAAGCTTAGCATTTACGATCAGATAAACGATATTGCCGGAGAATGTTTCCGTCATAACGAACTGACCTCCGCAAAACGTACTTTTAATTTGCTTAAGCATGAAAAAACCGTAAATAAATTCTTTATGACATTGTCTAATGAACTTCTTTTTGAATACACAACAACACCGTCTGTTCTTACACTTACGCCTGCGGGAGCACGTCTTTTGAAAGTTGAAGAAATCGTTGTGAATCCCTTTGCTAAAAACGGTTCTCTTGCAAAAATCTTCACGACAGATTGCCGTAGTCAATTGTCGGAGCTGGTGAGAAATTCATCTCCGGAGAAACCGGAATTTGAATTTGAATGCGACCTGAACATAGACGGACAAATAAGACACATCCGGGCAATATGCCGATCTACATGGTCGATTGACGATACTATGGTCTATACAGGCATAATCGGAAAGGTGGTTTTCGGACTTGAATGATCCGTAAACCAAACAAACGAAAAAAATTTTGAAAGGAAATATGTTATGAATATTACAGAATGCTACAGCGCGCTCGGCGGTGATTACGAGAGTGTTCTCAGACGTCTTACAAGCGAACGTCTTGTAAAAAAATTTGCAGTGAAATTTCTGGATGACAAAAGCTACACGCTTCTTGAAACCGCCATCAGGGAAGACAACGCCGAAGAAGCGTTTAGAGCCGCCCATACCATTAAAGGCGTATGCTCTAACCTTAGCTTCGATAAGCTGCTTCATTCCGCGGAAACAATAACCGAAGCCCTGAGAGACGGAGATATGGATAAAGCAAAGGAACTTTTCCCTATTGTATCCGAAAACTATCAGCTTACTGTAGATGCGATAAAAGCTTTGGATGACTGAATGCATGAATCCGACAGCATTTGAGCTTTTCCATTAGGAGGTTTTCTTAAATGAAGAAAAAGAATATCGACCGATTCATCCTTATAAGCTTTACGGTTACAATCTTTTTTTGTATAAGTATACTCGTTTCTTCCGCCCTGTCAATGAACAAAAGAAGCAGCGAAACTATTACTAAAATAGGTTACACTTATATGGAAGAAATAAACAACGGAATATGCAATCATTTTAATACAACAATCAATCTACGTCTCAGTCAGGTAGAAACTATTATTAATAAGAATCCTCCGGAAGAAAACGTTTACGGTGAAGAATTTCTTTCCACCATGAAAAATGACGGCAAAGCCCGAAATTTTCCATATCTCGCATTAATGAGCACGGACGGAGAATTTGAAAAGATCTACGGCGAAGATCTCACCCTCCTTCATCCCGATGTTTTTCTTAAATCCATGAATGAAAACAAAAATAAAGTTGCTGCCGCTTTTAACGATCAGGGTGATATCTACATCATGCTGGGAGTTTCAACGGAATATCATATGAAAAACGGAAAAACAAACACAGCTCTTGTCGCTGCGATTTCTGTTGAGTATCTCAGTAATATACTATCTCTTGACAATGAAAACGGCGAACTTACATACTCAAATATCATAACTCAAGAGGGAGAATATATAATAAGAAACAGCTACGATAAATATGATAATTATTTTGATCGTGTAGAACATCTATTTAACAATACAGACAAAACCAAGAACCAGAGCTATGTTTCTGAAATGAAAGAAGCTATGTCCAAAAGGGAAAGCTACTCTGCTATGTTCGTATATTCAAATGAACAGCGTCACTTTTTCTGCACCCCTCTCCCGCAGTCAGAATGGTATTTGATAACCACGATGCCCTACGGTAAAATAGAAACAGTAATAAACGATTTGAGCCATCAGCGCTTTTTGATACTCACCATAAGTATTATCTTTGTTTTCATTATATTTTCCGTAATTTTTTTCCTATATATCAAACGGTCAAAGAAACAGTATGAACAGCTTGAACTTGCCAGAAAAGAAGCAGTACGGGCAAATAAGGCAAAAAGCGAATTTCTCTCCAATATGAGCCACGATATACGCACCCCTATGAATGCTATTGTCGGAATGACGTCTATCGCCCTTGCAAATATTGATGACAAAAACAGACTTGAAAACAGCCTGAAAAACATATCGCGCTCCAATAAACAGCTACTTAGACTTATCAATGACATTCTCGATATATCGAAAATTGAAAACGGCAAGCTTCAGCTTAATACCGAGCTTGTTTCGCTGCGGGATGTGATCGACGATATAGTCACGGTGATACAGCCTCAAATCAGAGCAAAAAACCAATCATTTGACGTTTTTATCCGTGATATAATTTGTGAGAAGGTTTACAGCGACAGCGTACGCCTTAATCAGGTCATTCAGAATCTGGTTTCCAACGCACTGAAATTTACGCCGGAAAAAGGAAGAATAACCCTTTCCATATGGCAGGAAGAATCGCCCATAGGCGATGATCATATCCGTGTCCACATTGATGTAAAGGACAACGGTATAGGAATGGATGATGAATTCCAAAAAATAATCTTTGATTCCTTTTCACGCGCGGACAGCAAGAGAGTCCAAAAAACCGAAGGCACCGGTCTTGGAATGTCCATAACAAAATATATAATTGACGCAATGCACGGAACTATTGACCTTATAAGTGCTCCTGGCAAAGGAACTGAATTCCGTATTGTTATTGATATGGAAAGAGCCGAAGAGGACGATGCAAATATGCTTTTGCCCGACATGAAAATACTTATTGTTGACGATGATGAAATCCTGTGCGAGTCCGCGGTCATAACGCTTAAAGAAATTGGAGTCAGTGCGGACTACGCACTCAGCGGCAAGGAAGCCGCCGACATTATTCAAAAACTTATTGCGGACGGAATTCGGTACGATATTATTCTTTTAGACTGGAAAATGCCGGAAATGGACGGCCTGGAAACAGCGCAAATGATAATGGATATTTTCGGTCACGATATACCTGTTATTATAATTTCCGCCTACGACTGGTCCGATATTGAAAGCGAAGCGCTTTCCGCCGGTGTCTCAGGGTTTATTTCAAAACCGCTGTTCAAATCGACTCTATACCATGCGCTGAAAAAATACAGTGCGGACAGTGATATACAAAACGACAACGAAATAAAAAGAGATTACAACGGTATAAAGATTTTAGTAGCCGAGGATAACGAAATCAACTGGGAAGTAATATACGAGCTTCTGGAACCCATGGGCTTTGAACTGGATTACGCCAATAACGGAAAAATATGCACAGAAATGTTCGCTGAATCTGAACCGGGATATTATTCTGCTATCCTTATGGATGTAAGAATGCCGCTGATGACAGGCTATGAAGCTACCAGAGCAATAAGAACTATGAATAGAACAGATAATGATATTCCGATAATCGCCATGACAGCAGACGCGTTCGCGGAGGATATACGGAAATGTCTGGAATGCGGTATGAATTCTCATGTTGCAAAGCCTATCGACATTCAGGAAATTTTGAAAAACTTAGACAAATTCATGAAATAATAACCGTCTGTATAACATGAATATAACGGACTGCGCCGCACATAATATATTGTACGGCGCATTTTTTTATGCTTCGCAGTTTTTGACCGGCTTTTGTATTTTCCACAAAATATCACATAATTTTCTTTTTTCAGGTATAGACAAAATAAACAAAATATGTTATAATAATTGTGAATCTAATTTATTCTGCCCGGCTGAAAACGTTATGTAAGCTGTGCAAGAAAGGAAAATTTATGCAACATGAGAAATCATGCGGTGCAATAGTGTACCGTAAATTTCACGGAAATACTGAAATACTGCTGATAAAGCATATTAACAGCGGTCACTGGTCGTTTCCTAAGGGACACGTTGAATATGGGGAAACCGAAACTGAAACTGCTCAGCGCGAAATAATGGAAGAAACATCCATTGACGTTATTATAGATCCGACATTTAGGGAAACCGTTACATATTCTCCTAAAAAGGATACAATAAAGGTAGTGGTATATTTTCTGGCTAAAGCCAGAAATGTTGATTTTGTGCCTCAGGAGGATGAAATTGCCGAGATCCGGTGGGTAGACATATCACACGCATCAAACATACTTTCGTATGAAAACGATAAGACCATCGTTGCCAAAGCTAAAAGCGCCATTAAGGAGGCTCATTAGCAGAAAGAGGAGTTTATTATGTCTTTATTCAAAAAATTTATTCTTACCCTTGCAAGCTGTTGTGTTGTACTGTGCAGCTGCGGAAAAACCGATAATAATTCTGATATGCCGGACGGTATCGTAAATATAGAAGCTACAACAGAACCAGCAGACAATAAAACGGAAGATACCGATTCTCAGGTTACAACCACTGCTCCGGCAGTTAATATGGAAATCGTTTGGACGACTACTACTGTAAAAAAGGGCAGACCATACAATGCTCAGGCGCACAACAACTATACGCCCCAACAGACCGCCGTCAGAACTACGGTTAAGTCCAAAACGACTTCAAAACGCTTGACTACAACTGCAAAGCGCCCCACTGTCACCGGAACAGGCAGCGGTAAATACGTCCCCGGCACAGCCACAGCAACTGTCACCAGCATTACTACTCTTACATCAATCAAAAAAACGACCGTATCCTCCACAAATGTCACTACAACGGCAAAGCCGGCTCACAAGGAATTATTAGAACAAATGACGCTTAAAGATAAAGTCTGCCAAATGTTCATTGTCACACCGGAACAGCTTTCGGGGGGCAGCAAATATTCAACCGAAGCAGATAAAAATCTAAAAAACGGTCTTAAAAACTACCCTGTAGGCGGCATACTCTTCTCAGAAGAAAATCTTGAATCAAAAGCTCAGATAACGGCCATGCTACGTAATCTACAGATAGCATCCAAAGGCACTGGCGGCGCAGGCATCTTTACGGTAATACAGGAAGAGGGCGGCTCTTCTGCTCCTGCCGCAAACAAGCTTGGAACAAGCAATCCGGGATCTATGTTGTCTTTAGGTGAAAATAAGGATGAAGAAGCCGTATATAAGGCCGGAAAAGATATCGGCACAGAACTGAACAAACTGGGATTTAATGTAAATCTTGCTCCGGTAGCCGATCTGGAAACAAACAGTAAAAACGGTCTCGGTGACAGAGTATTCAACAGTGACGCCGATATAGCCGCTAAAATGGTTTCAAAGCTTGTTAAAGGACTTTCAGACGCAGGCATGAAATCAGTTTTAAGTCACTTTCCCGGAATAGGTGCATACGACGGAAAATCTGCTCTTATTAAAAGAAGCCTCAGTCAACTCAGGAGCGAAGAATTTCTGCCGTTCAAAAGCGGCATTAACGCCGGTGCGGATTTTGTTCTGGTTAGCCACCATACTGTTTCAGGAATAGGAGATAATCTCCCCTGCGATCTTTCCTACAGCACTGTTACAGGAATTCTAAGAAACGAACTGGGATTCAAGGGAATCATTATCACTGATTCCCATAAGGATCCTGTCATTACAAAAAAATATTCCGTCGGTGAGGCGGCAGTTATGGCAATAAACGCCGGAGCTGACATTGTGCTTACGCCCGACGATCTAGAAGAAGCTGTTAATTCTGTCTGCGAAGCTGTTGAAAGCGGAGAAATAAGAGAAGAACGCATCAATGAAAGTGCAGCAAAAATTCTTGAAATGAAAGCAGAAATGGGACTTCTTTAATATCAATTTTATTCAAAAACATAGACCCATATAGATTTTTTTATAGCTGATGATAGTTAATATTTGGAATTGCATGAAACAGCATAATAAGCGCTTCCATTTATAAATATGTTTATTTGTACTAAATACCAGCCGTTCGGCGGCTGGTATTTTGGCAATCAATAAGGCGGTGAATTCATGAAAAAAATAAAAAAACGATATACTATCCCTCTGCTGCTCATTTTTCTAATGTGCATTATACATATAATCGCCCGATTCAGCACGAAATTTGCAGATTTCTATGTCATGAAAATTTTTCCCGCAATTACAAATATATTCTCCTTTATCAGCGGTATATTTCCTTTTTCCCTTGGTGAAGTTATGATAATTGCCGCCCTGATACTGATTGCCGCAGGCATTCCGCTTACCGTAATACTTTTGATCGTCAAAAAGAATTACAGAAAAAAAATAACCGGAATTTTTTTAACTTCAGCATTATGGATTATTGCTTTCGTTACCATCACAGAGAATATGAACTGCTTTATCATGTATCAGTGCACGCCATTTTCAAAGCGCTATCTCAGCTCAAAGGAACATCCGAGAAACGAGCTTATCGCCCTGTATTCAGCTCTCATTGATAAAACAAATGAGCTTTCACTGCAAGTTCCCAGAGACAAGGATAATAGATTTTACATAACCGCCGATATAAACAGCGAAGCAAAAAAGGCAATGAAGAAAGCTGCTGAAGACTATCCCCAGCTGTCTGGATATTATCCGGATGCTAAACCGATAATGTTTTCATATTTCATGAGTCAGACAAATCTTTCGGGAATTTATTTCCCGTTTTCAATGGAATCCAACTATAACAACGATATGGTAAAAACTAATCTTCCCGGAACTATCTGTCATGAATACTCTCATTTAAAAGGCGTCATTCAGGAGGATGAGGCAAATTTCATATCTTTTATCGCCACAACTGGCAGTGATAATATAGAATTCCAATACTGCGGCTACCTTGAGGCCTTAGAATACGTTCACAATCAGATCTATAAAACAAAAATCAATGAAGCCTATTATCTCACCGACAATATTTCCGAAGAAGTACGCCGGGACTGGTTCAGGTTTATGCCCGACAACTACTGGGAAGAAAACAAAAAGAAAGAGATTCTTCCTACCGAAACTGTAAGCACGGTTTCCGAATCTGCTATTGATACAAATATCAAAATGAACGGCCGCGAGGAAGGAATAGATACATATTCCTACATGGTTGATTTACTTCTGGACTACTATTTCCCTGCCGAATGAAATAACCTCATGTCAATATCCCCAGCTTCTTGAGCGGTATTCATCCTCTGCTGAATTGATGACTTGCTAATGTAAGTCATCTTTGCTTTATTGAAAACAAAGTTTTAAAGAAAAGACCACTCACAACAGAGCGGTCTTTTCTTATAGAAAAAATATTATAGGAGGTAAGTTGTTTTAAGCAATTGTCCTTAGCCTGCAATCATTTCCATTGTAACCGGTAATGTATCATACTCGCCAAGGATGTATTTTCTGAGTGCAAGAATATCCATTTGATTAATCTCTCCGTCTGCCAAAACATCTGCTGCTGCAAACTGAGCTTCATTAAAATCATCTGTTCCGTCTGCAATACGTATGAGAAGTATAAGGTCAAATGCGTCAACAGATGCGTCTCCGTTTATATCGCCTATACAAACAGGCACTACCGGAACGGAAACGAGTTCAGGCATTCTCTGACCTTCAAGAACGTCAGTTTTTTCCCACATTCCTATAAAAATAGCAGCCCAGTACCATGTTTCTCTGCCTTCGCTGTCCATGCCGTATACAAGACCGATTCCTACATGCGTAAACTCTGGCTTTGTAATGTTTGCCCAATGACCAGGTGACTTTTTCCATGCCTCAAAGATAGTATTTACATCATCGCTTCCTCTTGCCAGAATCTCTCCGGATTTCTTGTAATCAACCTTTTCAACGTCAATAACAGAATCAAAGAATGTGCCGTCGGGACGGTAATGTGCATACTGCATCAACTGTTCGTCTGCACGAACCTGTGAAATCTCACTAAGATAAGGAACAACATAAAGAGGATCAAGCCCAAGCTCTTCTCTTGCAGAATTAAATTTTACAGCCATTTCTTCGATAAGTTCTGCGTATTCGTTTGCGCTGTCATTTTCCGCTGCTGCTCCTACAGTAACGCTTTCCTTATTTACCAATGTTATCATGCATCCTAAAATTATCATCATTGCAGACATCATAGCAATCATTTTTCTTAACATTTTTTTCATAACTACAACCCCTTTATTATTTCAGCAATTATTTAATTACTGTTTGTATTTCTTTTCTAATTACATAATACCAAAATTTAAGAGATTCAGCAAGAAAAGCAGTTATTATTCAGCAATATTTACAATGTTTATTAGCTATTTTCACAAAAATAAAAATACGAAAAGTATATTTATTTTTGTGCAATGCCTGTAGTTAAAAACCGTTAATTTTTCATTCATAATCTCGTCTTTTAAAATATTTTTAAATAGTAAATATCTTAAAATATTTGATTTATAAGACTGAAGAAAAACTGCCGTATTATTTTAATACAGCAGTTTCAGATCATGTTAAATTCTTAAAGCCTGTTCGGAACTTTACATTTAGAAATTTATGTCGGATACAAACCGGAAATCCGCAGTCATACCAACTATGCCAATAAATATCAGTGCAGTAAACAGCAATAATATATGGCAAATTATGAAAATTCTAAACAGACTTTTAAGCTTATGTAGTTGTTTCAGCTGTGGACTCTGCCTCCGTAGTCTCAGCAACAGAAGACTCAGAGACCGGTACAGTTGTCTCAGCCGCAGTTGTTCCGGGATCAATAGATGACAAACCGCTGAACGTCATTTTCAGCTTATTATTATCCATTTCAAAGCCGCAGAGCTTCCCATCCTTATCAACTATGAGAACGTATTCGCCTCCCTCAAGCTTTCCGCTCACCTCAAGAACGTCATTCTTCTCCTCACCTTTGAGTTCCTCAAGCTTGGCGCTGTCGTCAACGGCCTTGATAAGATTCAGCATCATAGATCTGACCGGAACAGCCGACTGCGGTACGGAAAAACTGAGTCCCTTATAAGACGCCTCTGTATTTCCCTCGCTGAATTCCAGCTTCACACCGCTGAGTGTGTTTGGCGAAGTAAATTCCACTTCCCAGGCTCCCGTGCCGAAACGCCTTACAATACCCTCTGCCTGAAGCCGATCAAGCGTAATGCTGACATCAGCCTGAAAAGCGCAGTCAAGGCCGTTTTTACGAGATTTGGCGGATTTCAGCGGCACAGAACAGCTTATCAGACAAACTGTCATAAAAACCGCTAATGTGAATGTAATAAGTTTTTTCATAATACCTTCTCCGTTCTGAAGCATCCGTATTTTTATGAATCTATTTTCACAAGATTCTAAACTTATACATCCCTTTATATTATTTTTCCTTATTTTACAGACTTCTTTTCTTTAAGAATCCGGAAAGAATCGGACAGACAGTCAATAATATCCCTTGGCAGCATAGACTCCATACCCAGCTTTTCAGCGGCAGCATCACCAGCCAGACCGTGAATATATGCTCCAGCACATGCGCTGTCATAAACAGAACATCCCTGAGCCACAAGAGAACCGATTATGCCAGCAAGTATATCGCCGCTGCCTCCCACGCTCATACCTGGATTTCCAGTATGATTAGCGGCAGTCACTCTTCTGTTGGCTATAAGAGTACCGGCCCCTTTAAGAACCACGGTCACGCCATATTTCTCGGCATACTTTTCCGCAACCACAATACGGTTGTTGGATATCAAGGCGTTGTCGCAGTTCAGAAGCCGCGCCATCTCACCGACATGAGGAGTAATAACTATGTCCGTTTTCTTCCCCAGTAAAATATCTATGTCCGAGGCTATGCAATTTATTCCATCTGCATCAATTATTACAGGACATTTTGCATTCTGAGTGACAAACCTGGTAATCTCTATTGTATCTGGGGTAACTCCCATTCCGCATCCGACGACTACGGCGCTGGCGTTGTTAATAGCTTTAAGCAACGCATCCCTGCTGCTGTCAAAAAGCATAAAACCATAATCGTCGCTTTCAAGCTCAATATATGTAGCCTCCGGTACAAGTACGGACATGGTGTCTATGCATTTTTCCACTGAAGCTATCCGTACATGACCTACGCCCGTTCTCAATGCCCCCAAAGCTGCGAATGAAGCAGCTCCCCTCATGGAGGAGCTTCCGGCAATTACCAGAAGCGTACCAAATGTCCCCTTGTAGGAATCTCTTTCACGCCGGAGCGGAAAGCTTGCCAGATGATTTCTCTCAATTCTATAGTACGCCCTTTCACCGTCAAGAACGTCTAACGCGCCGCCGGGAATGCCTATATCTGCAACAGTAATTTTACCGCAGTATTTTCTGAGTGGATACTGAGTCATTCCTGATTTCAGATACCCCATAGTCACTGTCTCATCAGCCTCAAAAGCTCCGAAAACTACTGTTCCGGTAACGCTGTTTCCGCCGCTTGGTATATCAACTGCAATTCTGTATGCGCTGGAGCCTATAGCGAATATGCCGGCTGCATTCTTGTCAAGATGATCCCGGAAACCCGTGCCGTAAACGCCGTCAACAATAACGTTTGCACCCAGAATAGCGCTCTTGATAAGACTCATCCGGCGTTTTTCCTGCATCAGGATCTTTTCAAGAGGATTAAGCTCCTTCTTTCCGACGATCTTATCAAGCTCGCTGGTTTTTGGAATGGACATATAGTCAAGTTCGGCAACCTCTATGGCAGCCGCAACACTTTCACTGCGATACCCGTCTATATATTCAACACGTTCTCCGGGCAGACGCAGAAACATTTCCTGAGCAAGCTCTGTGGACGGTTTACCGCCGATGTTGATGATAGTTATGCGGTATCCCCGGTAAACAAGGATATTTGCGGCGGCAAAGCAATCTCCACCGTTGTTGCCTTTTCCAGCAAGAAATACAATTGATTTTTCTTCCGGCGGTGCACCACTGCTGTTCCGGCAGTAGCTGTCGATGATCTCAGCCAGAGCTTTTCCGGCATTTTCCATAAGCGTCTTTCTTGAAACGCCCAATTTTTCAGAACATTCTTCAAGCATCCGCATCTGTTTCGGTGTAACAATTTTCATTTTACCAACTCCTTTTCATAAGGGAATTATAGGCAATACCGAGCAATGACTGCCTGACGGCTTTTCCTGTAATCTCACCCCTTTATTATTTTAATGAATTTCTTAGCTTTGCAGGAAGAAATCTTTTAATATTGTCCAGCATTTTTTCATCCGGAACAAAAACAAGTCTTGTTTTACCATATTCCTTATGATCAAAATCGGCATAATATTCATTTGAAGCTATATTATCCGTTGCAAAAACTATTGTCATATCCTCGGGTTCTTCCATATCGTCGCTGTATTTTCCAAAATCCGAAAAAGTTCTTACTTCTGTGCTTAGAAGCTCTTTTCTCTTTTTTCTGGCAATTATCTTGTCTATGTCAAGCTCCCCGTTTGTAAATGTATACTCGTACTCAACTTTTCCTCCCTGAACGAGCAGATATGTTACATATCCGCCCCCTGCCGCAAGAACAAATAACATCAGCGACAAAATGGGAATTCCAAGCTGTATCAAGCCAAGAAGCGCAAGACAAAGCGAAAAAAGAGTACCTGAAATCAAGGTGCCTATTCTTCTGGTTTTATCTGACTTTGTATCATTTCGTGACACAAGCTGCTCTGCAAAATTATCCATATTTTTCTCCTTTTCATATGTGCCTTTCAGCAATTTTATAGAGGATTGCATTTCAAAAGGCTGTTTAATAATATAATATCACAAATTTGGAAAAATTTCAATATAAATACTTGATTTTTTTTTAATTTCAGTATATAATTATTAGTATAACCCGGCGACTGAGAGAGTAAATATGCTTAAAGCCCCCAGAGAGGAGCGTTTGGTGAAAAACTCCGGCATAAAGCATTTTGAAGTTCACTCACGAGGGGCTTAGCTTAAAGGGTGCGTATACTTTGAGGATTCGGGCATATTTGACAGATTGCCAACGCTTTTGGAGAATTCCGGCGTTTTTAAGGATTTCCGGCGACGTACGGAAATTAGCCCTTATCTGATCCTCCGCAGATCGAGTAGGCTTTGACGTACGTCTGCGTTAAGGACAAGAGAGTGTTGGCTCTCCTGACAATAGGTGGTTATAAGCAAGGCTGAGATCTTGTCCTGTTGGACAGGATTTTTTTATTTGCCCGCACAATAATAAATTTCAGGAGTTGATTATTTTGAAAGAACAGCTTGAAAAAATTGAAGCACAGGCTATGCAGGAGCTTGAATCATGTACCGATATCAAGGCTCTGGACGATCTGAGGATAAAATTCCTCGGCAAAAAGGGTGAGCTTACTGCAATTCTCAAACAGATGGGAAAGCTTTCGGCAGAAGAAAGACCGGTAATCGGACAACTCGCCAATCAGGTAAGATCTGATATTGAGGAAGCTCTCAAAAGCAAGCTTGAAAGCCTTAAATCCGAAGCTCAGGCAGCTAAGATTCGAGAGGAATCTATCGACATCACTCTTCCCGGAAAACACGCTCCTTTCGGTAAGCTTCATCCTCTGACCAAGGTGGAAAACGAGATCCGTGAGATCTTCATGGGCATGGGATTCGACATTGCCGACGGTCCGGAGATAGACGACGACTACCACGTCTTTGAAGCTCTGAACCTCCCCCCCGATCATCCTGCACGTGACACCCAGGATACTTTCTACATTGAGGGCACGGACGAAACCGTTCTCCTGCGCACACAGACATCCTCCGTTCAGGTACATGTAATGGAAAATCAGAAACCGCCTATCCGCATTATTTCGCCGGGGCGCGTTTTCCGCTCGGACGCCGTTGACGCTACCCACTCTCCCCTTTTCCACCAGATCGAGGGTCTTGTTATCGACAAGGGCATAACTATGTCCGACCTTAAAGGTACTCTCGATATGTTAATGAAAAAGCTTTACGGCAATGACTGCAAACTCCGTTTCCGTCCTCACCACTTCCCGTTTACCGAACCCAGCTGCGAGGTTGATATAAGCTGCTTCAACTGCGGCGGCGAGGGATGCTCTATGTGCAAGGACGAGGGATATATCGAGCTTCTCGGAGCTGGTATGGTTCACCCCAAGGTGCTTGAAAACTGCGGCATCGACAGCAATGTTTATTCCGGATTCGCTTTCGGTATGGGTCTTGAACGTATGGTTATGGGCCGCTATAATATAAACGATCTCCGTCTGCTCTATGAAAATGATGTGAGATTTTTAGAACAGTTCTGATGACTGTGCCGATGCATTATAAAGCAATTCAGAAAAAGAAACAAGAATATCAACGTCTATAACGAATCATAAAACAGAAAGGAAAAAGTTATGAATCTTTCAATGAAATGGCTTGCCAACTATGTTTCAGTCGGCGTGCCGATAAAAGAATTCTGCCATGCTCTTACTATGAGCGGTTCAAAGGTTGAGGGCTATGAAACAGAGGGTGAAGAGATCTCCAATGTTGTTGTGGGAAAGATACTCTCCGTCGTACCCCACGAAAACTCCGACCACCTCGTTGTATGTCAGGTTGAGGTGGGTAAAGATGCGCCTGTACAGATCGTCACCGGCGCCTCAAACGTAAACGCCGGAGATATTGTTCCTGTCGCTCTTGACGGATCGACTCTTCCCGGCGGTGTGAAGATCAAAAAGGGCAAACTCCGCGGCGTTGAATCAAACGGAATGCTCTGCTCCCTCGGTGAGCTTGGTCTCGACAAACGTGATTTTCCCTATGCTATTGAGGATGGTATCTTCATTATGCAGGAGCCATGCCGCATAGGTCAGGATATACAGTCTGCCATAGGTCTGAACGATACGTCTGTGGAGTTTGAGATCACCTCAAACCGTCCCGACTGTCTCAGCGTTACAGGTCTCGCAAGAGAGACCGCCGCTACTTTTAATCTTCCTCTGCACATTCCCGTTCCATCGTTCAGGGGAGTTAACGGCGATATAAATCAACTGCTTAAAGTTGACATTATTAACACTGAAAAATGTAAGCGCTACTGTGCTGGAATCGTAAAAAATGTTAAAATTGAACCGTCTCCACGCTGGATGAGAGAGCGTCTCCGTGCAAGCGGCGTGCGTCCGATTAATAACTTCGTTGATATTACTAACTATGTAATGCTTGAATACGGTCAGCCTATGCATGCTTTCGATCTCCGCTATGTAGATGGTGCGCATATAAACGTCCGCAATGCCACAAAGGGCGAGAAAATCATGACGCTTGACGGTATTGAAAGAGAACTTTCCGAAGATATGCTTGTTATAGCCGACGAAAAGAAACCCGTTGCCATCGCCGGCGTTATGGGCGGCGAATACAGCGGCATAATGGACGATACCACTACTGTTGTCTTTGAATCGGCATATTTCGAGCCGACACAGGTTCGCCGCACGTCAAAGGCTCTGAAGCTCAAATCCGATGCTTCCTCGCGCTATGAAAAAGGAGTTGATCCTCTCATCAGCATGGTATGCCTGAAAAGAGCTTTCCAGCTTGTTGAGGAGTTGGGCGCAGGCGAAGTTATTAACACTGTAATTGATTGCGATCATACTGACTATACCCCATCAGAGGTGGAATTCAATCCCCCATGGATAAACAGTTTTCTCGGCACAAACATTTCCTCCGGAAAAATGGCTGAATATCTTGAAAGACTTGGCTTCTCCATTGAGGGCGGCAAGGCAGTCGCTCCTTCATTCAGGATAGATATTGAATGCAAAGCCGATATTGCAGAGGAAATCGCCAGAATTTACGGCTACAACAATATTCCATCCAGTGATTTCAGAGGAGTTGCAAAGGCAGAATTTACAGCAGAGCAGAAATTTATCCGCACTCTCAGAAATACCATTGTATCTCTGGGCGGATATGAAATTGCAACCTATTCATTCGTATCACCTAAATATTTTGATAAAATCAGACTTCCTGAAAACAGCAGACTTAGAAATGCCGTAAAAATCGTCAATCCTCTCGGTGAGGATACAAGCGTCATGAGAACCACTACCATTCCGTCAATGCTTGACGTACTTTCCTTTAACTACAATAACAGAAACGATAAGGCATGCCTCTTTGAGATCTCCAAGGAATACATCCCTGCACAGGAAGAAAAGCCATATATTAACGGCGATATTCTTGCCAACAGCGGAAACGGCAAACACAGATATGAATATTCCCTCCCCGACGAGCCGCAGAAGCTCACAATTGGTATGTACGGCAGCGAAACTGATTTCTATACTATGAAAGGTATGATCGAACAGCTTCTTGAAGAAATTGGCATTAAGGACGTTGATTATGTCCGTGCGGCTGACTGTGAAATATTTGATGAAAAATATGCTCTTCACCCCGGAAGAAGCGCTGTTATCTTCAAGGACGGCGTTCATCTGGGAATTATGGGAGAGGTTCATCCTGAGGTTCAGGAGACCTATAAGCTGGGTACCAAAACCTATGCCGCAAAGCTGAATATCAGTGAATTGATGTCCGCGGCCGCAGACAGAATAACCTATCGCCCACTGCCGAAATTTCCAGCTACCACAAGAGACCTGAGTCTTATCTGTGACGATGAAATCCCTGTTGCGGAGCTTGAAAAGGCCATTAAGGGAGCTGTAGGAAAGATTCTTGAAAAAGTCACGCTTTTTGATGTATACAAAGGAAAACAGATTGATTCCGGCAAAAAAAGCGTCGCTTATTCTATTTCTATGCGTTCTCACGAGGGAACCCTCACCGACGAACAGGCTGACGGAGCTATGAAGCGTGTCGTCAAGGCTCTTGCCGCAATGGGTGCGGAACTTAGAAGCTGAATTTATGGTATCTGAAGTAATCGGCAAACTTAGTACATTTTTTATACTCTGTTCATTTTATATGTTAATTGAAAGCATATCAAAAAAGAAGAAAAAAGCCGCTGTTATCTGGGGATTATGCTTCACTCTTCCGATAATCGCAGTAATTGCCCTAATTATTACTATAGCAATCAAATAAAAATCTGGGAGCCGCAAATACAACGGCTTCCTTTTCTTTGGAAAAGATGTAAATAATCTGCAAAATCTGACTTAAACTGTTTACAAGCGGCATAAAATATGTTATCATTAAAGTGGCAGCTAACTCGTGAAGATTTTATGTGAAGCATAAAAGTCAAAAACTTAGAAAGAAATCCGCAGTAATACTGCCTCTGACGACAGATTCCGGCTTTTAGACGAGCTGAGATATTTAAGAGTTAATCGACGCTTCAATATATATGCATATCTTTTATTAACGGAGGATAAAATGGCAGATAAAAAAAATGAAATTCAAAATATAATCGACATTAAACTTGGAGAACGCGAAGAAAAATGTAAATCCCGACAGCCTGAAATGTATGAATCGAATAAAAAAAAGAAAAAAGAAAAGCCACCGAAAAATAAATTTAAGTTTCTGGCTTTTGTGGAAATGCTGCTTATTATTGCGCTTTCAGGAGAGCTGGCATGGACGATGTTCGTCCGTGATCGCTTTATAAAAAACGATGAGGCAGTACCGGCAAACGCCGGCGCCGATTCTCTTGAACCGCAGATCAGAACTCGTCCCGTTATCGAAAAAGAAGAAACCATTTATCAGCTGGACGGTAAAAAGATACTTATGAAAGACAGCGTCTACGGCGAGATTTTTTTCCCTGTATTTGCCGATGTTCCGGCTTGTTCACTTAATATGGACCAGCTTGTCACCAGAAACGGCTATTCTTTCTATAAGGAAAACGGACAAATCACCTCTATTGCGGGAATTGACGTTTCAGAACATCAGGGCGATATTGACTGGCAGAAAGTCAAGGATGCCGGAATTGAATTTGCCATTGTACGGGTCGGCTATCGCACCTACGGCGGCGGCGATATAACTCTTGACACGGCATTTGAAAAAAATTTGAAAAACGCCGACGCCGCAGGTGTCAAAGTGGGAGTTTATTTCTACTCGCAGGCCGTTACGCCGGAAGAAGCCGTTAAAGAAGCCGATGTGGTTATTGATGCCATATCGCCCTATAATATTACATATCCCGTTGTTTTTGACTGGGAAATTATTTCGGGTGATTCCGCACGCACCGACAAAATATCCGTAGACGCTCTTGCCGACAGCTGCATTGCGTTCTGTGAGCGTGTAAAATCCGCCGGATATACTCCGATGATATACCAGAATAAAAATACTTCTATGTTTAAGCTTGATCTTCCACGTCTTCAGGATTACGACTTTTGGCTGGCTGAATATAACGACAAGCCGACATATTACTACGACTATCAGATGTGGCAGTACGCCTCTGACGGCAAGGTGCCCGGTATAAACGGCGATGTAGATCTAAATATAGCTTTTAAGGATTTCAGTAAATCAGAATAATCAAGAACACAAAAGGCCTGTTCCGCATACTTAAAGGAACAGGCTTTTTGTATTTACAGGTTATTGCTAACATAGAGTATTTTCATTGAATCAAACTGATATGTACCGTCGCTTTTTTCCGTCACATGAAACTCAACGGACTTGGCTGTGCTTTTCTCCATCCATGCAGGTCTTTCATCAATATAATCAACTGTGATAGTATACTTGCTTCCGCTTTTAACAATGGATTTTATCTCCGGTTCGTAGGTAAAAACTATCGGATGTATCGGAACATTGTAAACACCTTTTTCAGCATCGTAGTAGAATCGTGAGTTCAGCGGGCCAACGGTAGTGTGAACGAACTCAGCGTGATCTTCTCCGAAAAGAGACACTGCCTCGGCTTCAACATCATAGGCGGAAACTGAAATAACATCTCCTCCGGCAATATTTACAGGATATTTTTCAAGTTTTTCATCACTCATAATTATCGACCATATTGAAGCGGTAATAATTTGCTCAGAGGTAAGATCAGACGGCTTATCAAACGACTCAATATCCATTATGACAACTGGATAGATCAACTCTGTAAAGCTGTCCTTTTTTACTTCCCCGGAAGTAAAACTTTTCAGCATTTTTATGCCCTTTCCAGAAACGGTAATAATGCCTATAACTGCAAAGACTGTGAAAATCAAGCCTAAAACAGCATAAAGGCGTCTTTTCAGCTTCTTTTTCCTTACCGGTTTTTCCTCACCGGATTCCGTTTTTTCACTCTTGACATCAATAAGAGTCTCAGGATCCTCATCAAGAATCCTCGTTAGTGCAGAAGTAAGCTTTCCCTTATTCTGCTGACTTTCATGCTCCGGAATAATATCTTCTGCCGAAACTTCCTTTGATTCTTTATCACTCTCTGATTCAACATCTTTTCCGTGATCATTCAGCTCAGCGATTGCATTAGCCGCATTTTCCCGGATATTGTCAATAAGACCTCTTACCCCGTCTTTTTCACTGTCAGAGGATTCTTCATTCTCATCGTGTACAGAACAGCCTGCTGTTTCGTTATTCTCTGCCGTTTCTGATATATCCAACTCTGACGAACCGTTTATGGCAGCAAAAGCAGCTTCTATAAGGCCGGAAGCCGATTCACCAGTATCTGTTTCCGACATCTGTACTTCATTTTTTTCATTGGAAACATCATTTGATTCTATTTCATTCAAAATACCGGAGAAATCTTCATCCGACTTTTCACTTTCGTTACCGTTTTCTTCCAGGATAGTATCATCGCCGGAACGTTTCTTTTTACGCTTTGAAAAAATTCCTTTCTTCTTTCTTTTATCCGAAATCTTCTCTTCGCTTTCCGCCTTAACCGGCTCAGTCTCAGCAGACTGAACATCCTCATCGTTTTCCGAAATCTCCGGTTCTGTAAAAACTGAGGTTTCAATCTCAGGAATTATTTCAGACTGCGGCTCCGAAGCTGTTTCAGGCTTGCTTTCCAGCTCCTTTTCCAAAATTATTTCAGGCTCAATATAATCTGTACGCTTATGCCGATTCTCCGCCCTGATACGCTCCTGCTCCCTCTGCTCCATTTCCTGGCGCCGAAGCTCCTCATAATCAGGAAGTTCTCCGGTTATAACCACTTTCTTTTTCTTCGGAGGTTCAGGTATCTCCTGATCTGCCGCAGATCCCAAAGCATCTTCGGCAGTTTCCTTAACCTCATCTGCGTTTTCTTTTTCGTCAAGCTCGTTTAGAATATTTTCCGCAAGAGAAGGCTTCTTTTCAACTGCCAGAGCATTAAGCAGATCGTCTACCGACATCGTATCATAAATACTTGTTTTCTTTTTCTGATTCGCCTCAGGAACGTTTTTTTCCAAACTGCTTCCTTTAAGATTGTTGAGCATATCGTCAAGATCTTTTCTGATAGCCATTATGACCTCCAAAATAAACAAAAATAAAAAATTAAATAAATTAAAATTATCTGATCTGTCCGTCTCCGTTTATAAGGTATTTTATTGTTGTCAGCTCTTTTAATCCCATCGGACCTCTTGCATGGAGCTTCTGAGTTGAAATTCCTATCTCAGCGCCAAATCCGAATTCTCCGCCATCAGTAAACCTCGTCGATGCGTTTACATAGACAGCCGCAGCATCGATGCACCGCTGAAATCTTTCTGCATTTGCAAGGCTGCTTGTTACAATGCACTCGGAATGCTTGGTTCCGAAACGGCTTATATGAGCAATCGCCTCGTCAATGTTGTCAACTACTTTAATTGAAATTATATAATCAAGAAATTCAGCAGCGTATTCTTCATCGCCGGCTTTTTTGACACTGTTTCCAAGAATTGAAGCAGTTATATCACAGCCGTATATTTTCACATTATGCTTATAAAGGCGTTCTGCGATTATGGGAAGAATTTTTTCGGCGCATTCCTTATGAACAAGCAGGCTCTCTACGGCATTGCACACCGAAGGACGCTGAGTCTTTCCGTTTTCAACAATATCAGCGGCCATTTCCGGATCTGCGGAAGCATCTACATAAACGTGACAATTTCCTGTACCTGTCTCAATAACGGGAACTGTAGCCGTATTCACCACTGCCTGAATAAGGCGTCCGCTGCCTCTGGGTATAAGCACATCAAGGTATCCGTTCAACCTCATAAGCTCGTTTGTGGTCTCACGGGACGTATTCTCCACCACCTGAATAACATCCGCCGGAAGTCCTGAATCTTCAACAGCCTTTCTCATAATCCTGCCAAGACAAATATTTGAATTTATTGCCTCCTTGCCTCCCTTGAGAATAACAACATTTCCGGCTTTCAGGCAAAGCGCCGCCGCATCGACCGTAACATTAGGACGCGATTCAAAAATTATGCCGATAACTCCCAGCGGAACTCTTGTCTTGCTAATCCTGAGTCCGTTGGGACGTGTAAATCCCTCAATGATCTCGCCTATTGGATCATTCAAGGCTATAAGCTCATCAACGCCCTGCGCCATTCCTGCAATGCGCTTTTCGTCCAGGCGAAGCCTGTCCTGCATAGCTTCGGACATCCCGTTTTCCTTGGCTGCAAGAAGATCCTTGGCATTTTCAGAAATTATTGCATCAGCGTTTTTCATCAGTGCCTCAGAGATTGCAGCAAGCGCACCGTTCTTCATTAAAGCAGAAGCGGACGCAATTGCCGATTCAGCCGCTTTAGCCCTTTTTCCCAGCTCTTCTGTGTAGCTCATATATAATCACCTCATATTTTTTATTAATTAAGTCATGCGCCAGTATTCCTACAATTTTTAGAATCTGTCTTTACAATATCAGTGCGGCGCTGCCTTAAAAATCGTACCAATTTCTTTATTTTCAAAAAGATCGTATAGCAGCTCTGGATTTCTGCCATTCATTATAACCATGTCGATTCCGGCATCTGCTGCTATTTTCGCCGCATTGATCTTCGTGGACATTCCGCCTGTTCCCAATCCTGTTCCCGCGCCGCCGGCAGCACGTTCTATCTCCGGAGTGATTTCCTCAACAACAGCGATAGGTCTGGCATTGGAATTTATTCTTGGATCGTCATCGTAAAGGCAGTCGATATCCGAAAGAATCAGCAGCAGATCAGCTCCCGAAAGATTGGCAACCAGCGCAGAAAGTGAATCATTTTCACCTATTTCAAGCTCCAGCTCGTCAATAGCAATAGTATCATTCTCATTCACAATAGGTATAACATCCATTTTAATCAAGGTTTCAATAGTATTCTTAAAGTTTTCACAGTGATTTGAATTATTTATTATCACTTTTGTAAGCAGGATCTGGGCAACCGTCACACTGTATTTTGCAAACATATCATCATAAAAATGCATCAGCTCACACTGCCCGATTGCAGCAGCAGCCTGCTTTTCTTTTATTTCTCTGGGTTTTTCAGGAAGTCCCAGTTTTCCGGCTCCCAGTCCAACGGCTCCGGAGGAAACCATAATAATTTCACGTCCTGAGTTATGCAGATCTGAAATTACTCTGACAAGATTTGTCATTCTTCTTATGTTCAGCTTTCCAGTTGCATGGGCAAGCGTCGAGGTTCCCAGCTTTATAACAATACGTTTTTTTTCAGAAATATTTCTCATAAAGTACTTCCTTCAATTTACTTTATTTATCGGCGTTCCCCTCTGCCATGCACGAACGTTTTCACAGACAATATTCACAAGCCGCTGCCTTGTTTCCAGAGCCGCCCAGGCAGTATGAGGAGTGATAATACAATTCGGTGCATTCTTCAAAGGAGTATCAGACGACATTGGCTCCTGTTTCAGAACATCCACATAAGCGGCTGAAATTATTCCGGATTTCAGCGCCTCAGCTAGATCTGACTCGTCTGCAATGCTGCCTCTTGCAGTATTAATTAAAACAGCAGTTTTTTTCATTTCACAAAGAAGACTTTTGTTTATCATATTCTCCGTACGTTCAGTAAGAGGACAATGAAACGTCAGTATATCCGCTTTTCGGGCAGCTGTATGTATATCGGCAACTTCATACGGGCAGTTGTTTGGAGCTGTTCTTGTTGATATAACAATATTCATCCCGAAAGCACAGCCGATCTCTGCCACACGCCTGCCGATAGAACCATATCCCACTATAGAAAGAGTTTTTCCGGACAATTCCCCTATGGGCAGTGGAAAATAAGAAAATGTCGAGGACTGCTCCCACTCCCCAGCCCTTACCAAAGAATCATAATCGCGAATACGGCTGTAATGATCGAGGATATAGGCAAACACTTGCTGTGCAACTGCGTCAGTGGAATACTGTCCGGCGTTGCAGACGGTTATTCCTCTTTCCGAAGCCGCTTCTATATTAATATTATTGAAACCAGTGGCAAAAAGTCCGATATATTTCAGATTCGGACAGCGCTTAATAATATTACTGGTAATAAGGACTTTATTGCAGAGAACAACTTCGGCATTTCCTATACGTTCTGCTGTTTCCTCCGGTTTTGTAAGCGGAAAAATTTCAGCATTTCCCAGCGCTCTGAGCGCATCTTCCGAAATATCGCCGCCAGAGCTTACCGTTGCCCAGTCAAGAACAGCAATTTTCAAGACTCTTCCTCCCTGTCCGACGATTCAGCTTCTGTTTTTGCTGACGAAATTTCATCCTCACCGGACGCATCTTCTGCGGCGTCAGCAGTTTCCTCCTGCGAATTCTCGGGCGCTTTGAATATAAAAGAAGTCACAATCGCAGCAAGAATAAGAATCGTTTCGGCAATTCCCATACCGTAGAAAACCGTTTTGCTCTCAGATATCCACACAATTAGCGAAAGAGGAATAGCCGCCGCCATAATAAGCTGAAATGGACGTCTCTGGGTATAAAAACGATATGCAAAAAATACAGCGCCGATACAAGCAAAAATAAAGTGCATATGAAAAGGAAACGGAAAAAGAGACGGACTCGCGACTTCCGCCTGCTGAGTAAGGGTAAAAATATTAAAATTATTCATAATAACTCCAATCTGCCTTCTGTACAATGCTTCAATATTAATGACACAGCTATCTCATAAATATTTTATTAGCAGGACTGAGAGCAAAAGCTTTTCTGACGATAGATTTTGCCTTCAGAACAAGCAGAAAAATTCAGGAGATTTGTTAGCACACCAATATATACACGAAGCTATTGCAGACAGCGATTTTTTCATGTAAATTATATTATAGCATACTTTTCCAAAGAATTCAACTAATTTTTTAAAATTTCAGGTTCAAGAATAATAATCTCAATTATAACAAATCCAAGAAGATTTTATTACACAGTAAAATAAAAGAAAATATTATATTTTGGAAAAAAGCACTATTTTTCATTGACTTTCATAAATAAATATTATATAATTGTAATTAATAGGTTGATTTTGGATCGGAGGATATAAAAATGAATCAAAAGCTCAGAAAACTTGCCGCTTTTCTTACGGGAATAACAGCAGTAACTTCCTGTACAGGAGTTACAGCCGCCAAAAAAGATATTCCCAAAACCATTACGGCAGACGCAGCTTCTGCTAATATTCCGGCGTTTCCCGGAGCGGTAGGCGGCGGAAAATATGCTACCGGAGGCCGCGGCGGAGAAGTATATCATGTTACAAACCTCAACGACAGCGGCGCAGGATCTTTCCGTGACGCCGTAAGTAAATCTAACAGAATTGTTGTTTTCGACGTCAGCGGTACAATTGAGCTGAAAAGCAATATCCTGTGTCAGAGCAATATCACTATAGCCGGACAGACTGCTCCGGGAGGCTCCGGAATAACTCTGAAAAACTACAAAATGGGAATGGCTGGCGACAACATAATATGCCGCTACATCAGTTCACGTCCCGGACCGTACACTGCAACAAGCTCCGGAAACGACGCCTGGGGCGGTGCAAAAGGCTCAAATTCAATTATTGACCACTGCTCCATGGGCTGGACCACCGACGAACAGTGGGGGCTTTACTCAAACAATATGAACTACACCGTACAGTATTCCGTACTTGGTCCAGCGGACTCATGGGGCGGTCACAAGAAAGGACTCCACGGCTTCGGACTCATGATGGGCAAGGGAAACCTCACTTTCGATCACAATCTCATTATCCACAATGTTTCACGAAACTTCCGCGGCAAGGTTCAAGGTACATACACTGCCGATTTTACCAACAATATTATCTACGACTGGGGGTATCAGACCGCCTACGGTACGATAGGTCATCTCAACTATGTAAACAACACCCTTAAAGCCGGAAATTCCACTACCGGAGGATACCACTGGATATCCGTTGACAGCAGCACAAGCCCTCAGAATTTCAAAGTTTACTGCGACGGAAATCAGCTTATAAACAATGACGGATCTCTCCATGCCATTACCAACGACAACTGGTCTGGTGTCAGTGTTAAGGCATCTATCGGCATTACTAAGGATGATCTTTATTCTGCAGTTCCTTTCCAGACAATTGTAAACGGCGAAAATGTATCCTCTGTTAGCGGAGCAGAAAGCGCGGCTGCGTCATACGAGCATGTTGTTAATTTTGCAGGAAACGGCATATCCTCGGACAAAAGAACGGCTGTAGATCGGCAATGCGCTTACGAAACCGTAAACGGAACAGGCTCATGCAGCGGAACTTCCGCTTATGATTCCTCTATGAGCGATCTTGACAAATATAATATTCAGTGCGGCGTTACATATGAATATCCCTCTGCGGTTCTCAACAAAGAAATTATTGACAGCGATAACGACGGTATGCCCGACAAGTGGGAAGAAGAAAGAGGTCTCGATCCCAGAGATCCTTCTGACGCAAACGGCGACTACTGCGGTAAAGGATATACCAATATCGAATATTATATCAACGATCTGACAATTGATTCATTTCCCGAAGGAGTCGTAGAACTTTCTCCGGTCAATTCTGTTCCTCCCGTTAAGCCTGTATCGGCATTTCAAACTATTGAAGCCGAGAATTTCTGGACGCAGGAGGGCATCAAAACAGAAGAGCTTCCCAATGGCGGCGGAAATATCGGTTTCATCGAAAATGGAGACTATGCCGTATACCGCAAAATTGATTTTAAAGACGGCGCAAAGAGCTTCAAAGTCCGTGTATCGGGAAATGCGGCTAAGATCGAATTTTACCTTGACAAACTCGGCGATACGCCTGCTGCATCTGTTGATTTTAAAGGAACTTCCAGCTTTTCCGACTATCAGGACGTAGAATTCAACATAAACAAGATCAGCGGAACTCATGATCTCTACCTGAAATTTGTCGGCGGCGAGGGATATCTCCTCAATATGGACAGCTTTGTTTTCGGAAAAGAATTTCTGCCGATCAACGGCAAATACTTCACAGATGTTCTCGTCAGCGAAACAGCAGTTCCCGATAAATGGATGATCGGTACGGGACCGCAAATCTTCGGTGACCGTGATTTCACCATAACTTCGCTGCCAAAATCACTTAACGAATGCGAAATCCTCATGACTGCCTGCGACGCTAAAGGTTCATCCGGCAATACGGCTTCCTTTACCGCCGGAGATGATATTGATCTTGTGATCGCTCTGGATAACCGTGTTGAAAATGTTCCCGGCTGGCTCGGCGGATATGAAAAAATGACAGATGAAACAATCACATCATCCAATAACGTAACTTTTGATCTTTATAAACTGCGGGTAAAAAAAGGTGATAAAATCACTTTCGGCAGCAATGGTCAGAGCGCATATTGTGTAAATTTTTTTGCGCTTGCTGTTCCCTTCGCTGGAAATGTCAAGGGTGATATAAACGGCGACGGCACGCTTAATTCCGCCGATCTGGTACTGCTTCAGAAACATCTTCTGACAGTAAAAAAACTTACGGCTGAACAAGCTAAAAATGCTGATATGGATGGGGATGGCGTTATCGACGTATTCGACAACGTGCTTCTAAGAAAATCTTTACTGAAATTATAAAATTAAACCGAGCTGATGCAGATTCTTTACACTGCATCAGCCCGATCAGTATTTCAGTTATTAAAAATCATTCATTATAATAGGCATATGAAACGTGAACAGTGCATAGTTCACATTACTGCTCCGGATTAAACCAAAATTCGTCTGGAGTCATATTCCAAGTAAAGTCATATAGCAATTTTACAGACGACTTTCCTTTTTATATCATAAGACAAAAAACGGTAATAATTATGTAATAGTTTGATGAAATTTCCAGAAATATAAAATAATCCCAGCAACATAATGCAGCTGGGATTATTTTTACTTTTTCAGTTTCATAGCATCCTTAACCGTCTTGACAATATTCTCCGCGGAAAGTCCGAATTCTTTAAGCAAATCAACAGCCGGACCGGAATGACCAAATTCGTCATTGACGCCGATCTTTATAACAGGCACGGGACAGCTCTCAGTAACAGTTTCCGCAACGGCTGAACCAAGTCCGCCGATAACACTGTGCTCCTCCGCCGTAACAATAAGTCCGGTTTTCACTGCACATTCGGCAACAAGCTGCTTATCAAGGGGTTTGATCGTATGAATATTTACCACCCGAATAGAAATACCATCGGCTTCAAGTAATTTTGCAGCTTCCACGGCTTCATTTACCATAAGACCTGTTGCAATAATTGCTGCATCTACTCCCTCACGAAGCACAACGCCCCTGCCAAGCTTGAATGTATATGTTTCCCTATCATTGATAACCGGAACGGCAAGCCGTCCGAAACGCATATAAACTGGACCGTTAAAATCAAGAGCCGCCTTAACAGCCGCACGTGCTTCAACGTCATCGCAGGGATTGATTATAGTCATTCCGGGAATCGTCCTCATAAGAGCAATATCCTCATTGCACTGATGTGTAGCACCGTCCTCTCCTACGGAAATTCCAGCGTGAGTCGCGCCGATTTTTACATTGAGCCGAGGATAGCCGATAGAATTTCTCACGATCTCATATGCCCTGCCTGCCGCAAACATTGCAAAAGTACTTGCAAAGGGAATTTTTCCGCAGGACGCAAGACCGGCAGCAACACCCATCATATTAGCTTCGGCAATTCCACAGTCAAAGAACCTCGCCGGATATGCTTTCTTGAAAATTCCAGTTTTTGTTGCTGCGGCAAGATCTGCATCCAACACCACAAGCTCCTTATATTCCTCTGCAAAATCACGAAGCGCTTCGCCGTAGCTATCCCTGGTCGCCTTTTTAATTACATCTGACATGATCTCAGCCCTCCAATTCCTTTAACTGTGCGTTAAGCTCTGCCATTGCCTGCTCGTACTGCTCCCTATTGGGCGCTGTTCCGTGCCAGCCGACCTGATTCTCCATAAAAGAAACGCCTTTTCCCTTGACGCTTTTCTGAATTATCACAACCGGCTTGTCCGTTACAGCAGAAGCTTCTGAGAACGCTCTGTCAATATCATCAAAATCATGAGCATCCATTGTAATAACATGCCATCCAAAAGCAGCAAATTTATCTGTAATCGGCTCGGGAGAGCATACCTCGGTAATAGCTCCGTCTATCTGGAGACCATTATTGTCAACAATAGCCGTAAGGTTGGAAAGACCATAGTGAGCGGCAAACATTGCCGCCTCCCATACCTGCCCTTCTTCTATTTCACCGTCACCTAAAATCGTATAAACCTTATACGGACTTTCATCCAGCTTGCCGGAAAGCGCCATTCCGCAGGCGGCAGAAATTCCTTGTCCAAGAGAACCGCTGGACATATCAACGCCGGGAGTATGGATACATGGATGTCCCTGGAGCATCGCACCAATATGACGGAGACATTTAAGCTCATCTCTGGAAAAGTAACCCTTCTGGGCAAGAACGGCATAAAGTGCCGGCGCAGTATGTCCCTTTGAAAGCACAAAGCGGTCTCTTTTGGGATCCTCAGGATTTGCAGGATCAACGTTCATTTTGTTAAAGTACAGATATGTCAATGTATCGCATATTGACAAAGAGCCGCCGGGATGACCTGATTTTGCGTTAAAGGTTCCCTCGATAACTCCCATCCGTGCCTTGCAGGCAATTTTCTGCAAATTATTTTTTAATGCTGCGTCCATAATAACCTCCAATTTATACTATCGGTTTTCACCGCATTTTTCAATGATAATGTCTATCAGCTCCGCCACGGCGCCCTGATCGTTGGTGCGGCTGAGTACAAGATCTGCCGCTGCCTTTACCGATTTTTCGGAATTTGCCGGACATACGCCGAAATCGGCCTCTCGGATCATTTCCAGATCGTTGTCAAAATCACCAACCGCCGCAAATGTCAAATCCTCCATTCCCGGCAGTCTGCGGTATTCAGCAAGTGCCGTACCCTTGCTGACGCCTTTCGGCATCATTTCCAAAAAAATTTCAGATGATCTGACAAAACTGAATTCCATATCAAATCTCCGCTGCTTAATCATCAGTTCAAGAAACGGTATATCTTCGGGAGCAAGTGCAAACAGGACCTTCAGCCATCCTCCGTCCTCTATTCCAGACAGTTCTGCATATTCAGGAACAATATTGCAGAGTCTGGTATGAAGCTGCTGATATTCAGTGTTGCTAAACACATATGTACCGTTAGTTTTCAATACCTCTCCGCCGATATCTGGCATCATTGTCATGATCTCCAATGCCGCAGATTTTGCATTGTCAGGAAGCGAATGGGTAAACAGTGTTCTACCCTCTGCATAGCTGTGAATAGCCGCTCCGTTGTACATGATAACAGGCATTTTCAGATCGAGCATTTTCACATACTGTTCAAAGGCCTGTATCGTCCTGCCGGTAGCTATTGTGAATTTTCCCCCAAGAGCCGTAAACCTTTCAATTGCAGATTTGTCAACATCGGAAATTTCCTTTTTTGACGTAAGCAAAGTACCGTCCATATCGCTTAGCAGTATTATTTTACTTATATCGCTGAACATACCATTCACCTCAAGTTTTTTCAAGCCGGCTCAAAACCGTTCTGAAATAATCGGGCAGCTCGCTTGAAAACTCCATGTATTTTCCCGTTGACGGATGGATAAATCCGATTTTCCGTGCGTGAAGACACTGTCCGTCTATTCCCTTATACGGCTTTCCGTACATATCGTCCCCCAGTATCGGATGTCCGATATAAGCCAGATGTACACGTATCTGGTGAGTACGTCCAGTTTCCAGTTGCAGCCGCACATGAGCATATCCGCCAAACTGACGCAGAACTTCATAATGCGTAACGGCGTTCCGGGAATTTTCACGTGTTACGCACATTTTCTTTCTGTCGGTTTTATGCCGCCCTATGGGTGCATCAACAGTTCCGGACGTTTCTTTGAAATATCCGGATGCCACCGCCTCATACTCACGGGTAAAGCTGTGTGCCTTTATCTGCTCTGCAAGATGCAGGTGCGAAGCATCGTTTTTAGCAACTATCAGCAGTCCGCTGGTATTTTTATCTATTCTGTGAACGATGCCCGGACGAATGATACCGTTTATTCCGGACAAGCTGTCTACGCAGTGATAAAGAAGCGCATTTACAAGGGTTCCGGTATAATTTCCGTGCGCCGGATGAACAACCATGCCTTTAGGCTTATTGACTATCAGCAGATCACCGTCCTCGTAAACTATATCAAGAGGAATATTTTCCGGTACGGCATCCATTGGCTGAGGTTCGGGAATCTCCGCAGTAATTGAGTCGCCCGCCCGCAGCCTGTAATTTTTAGAGGCGACCCTATTGTTAACATAAACGGTTCCCGTTTCGCAGAGTCCCTGCACTGCCGACCGGGTAAGTTCAGCAATATTATCCGAAACATACTTGTCAAGACGCGAACCGGCATCTGTTTCCGCCGCCGTCAGAAGAATTTTTTCACTCATCCTCCGCCGCCTCTTTTTTTTCGGATTTGAGCTGCCTTTCTATTTTCGGATCTATGAATATACCGTATATCATTATCATTACAAAAGCAAATGTCACACATATATCCGCAAAATTAAATATTGCAAATTTAAAGAGCTTTATCTCGAACATATCCACCACATATCCGAAGCGCACACGGTCGATAAGGTTGCCGATTCCTCCTGCGATAAACAGCGCAATGGAGAGACTCAACAGCTTTGACCGCTTCATAAAACGGAACAGCACAAAAATTCCGACGGCTATAACAAGTGCGGTAAATCCTACCAGAAACCACCGCTGACCTGCCATACTGCCGAAGATAGCCCCACGGTTTTCAAGGTATGTCAGATCGAAAATTTTAAAATCCCCAAAATGAATGAACTCCATGCTGCCCGCCGGGGCAAGCTTTTCAACAGCCCAGAATTTTATAAGCTGATCGGCCACGATAAGAACGATTATCAATGCAACAAGCAGTATAGCCACTAAAATTATCCTTTCAAGCAATTGCCTGCCGCACTTAGACAGCAGGCAATATAATCCTAATTACACCTCAATAGCAATTGCACATCTCTCGCAAAGTGTGGGATGCGTATGATTTGTACCTACATACTTTGAATAGCACCAGCAACGCTCACACTTTTCGCCCTCTGCCTTGGCAACTTCAATATTGCTTACAGTAATACCATTTGTTTCTACATCTTTAGCATCTCTATCACCGGCAATTATTACTTCTGAAACAATGAGAGCCGATGTAAGATCCTGTTTAAACTTTTCATAAGCATCGACCTGATCCTCATTGCAATGAATGAGTACCTTTGCTTCAAGTGATTTTCCTATAATCTTGGCATTTCTTGCATTTTCAAGAGCCTTGTTTGCCTGTTCACGTACGGAATAGATGAAATTCCATTTATCAGCAAATTCAGCGCTGAATTCCATACCGGACTTATCAGGCATCTGGTTCAGGAACACGCTCTCCTTATCATCAGCGGCAGTGTGAGGCATGAACTGCCATATTTCCTCCGCCGTAAAGGAGATAATAGGTGCGGAAAGTCTTGCAATTGCACTTAGAATACGATACATCGTTGTCTGAGCGGAACGTCGCAGTTCGGATTCCTCTTTCTCGCAGTAAAGTCTGTCCTTGATAATGTCAAGATAGAAATTAGACATATCAATTACGCAGAAGTTATGGATAGCATGGAATGCGATATGGAAGTCAAAGGCACTGTAACCCTCATTTACCTTGTCGATAAGGGCATCAAGGCGCATAACAGCCCATTTATCAAGCTCTGTAAGCTTATCATCCGGCACGCTGTCGGTATCGGGATCAAAGCCCCTTCCGTTGCCTATATTACCAAGAATAAATCTTGCCGTATTTCTGATCTTCTTGTAAGCGTCTGAAAGCTGACTAAGTATAGGTTTTGAAATCCTTATATCAGAGTGGTAATCAGAAGAAGCCACCCAGAGACGGAGAATATCTGCGCCGTACTGATCGGTAATCTCGCAGGGGTCAATGCCGTTGCCAAGGGATTTGTGC
>CAJTWQ010000012.1 GCA_910579835.1 uncultured Ruminococcus sp. | reverse complement strand
ATTTGCCCTGTTTCTGCTATATTAGCCGATTTCTGCGTTTTGCTCAGGGCTATAATATCATCTGATAAAGAGGTGAATTAATTGATTCAAACAGAAGATATGGAGTTTGCTCCGAGAGTAGTATCTCCTGAAAACACCGTGGAGGACGGCGATATTGAGATTAGTCTCAGACCACAGACGCTTCACGAATATATTGGACAGGATAAGGTAAAGGAAAATCTTGCCATATATATAGAAGCAGCAAAGCGGCGCGGAGAATCTCTCGATCACGTTCTGCTGTACGGTCCTCCCGGTCTTGGAAAAACTACTCTTTCGTCTATAATTGCCCACGAACTGGGAGTAAACCTCCGTGTGACCACCGGTCCCGCTATTGAAAAGCCCGGCGATCTGGTATCGCTGCTTACAAGTCTTTCGGACAATGATGTGCTTTTCATTGACGAGATACACCGCCTTTCTCATGCTGTTGAGGAAATACTATATCCGGCAATGGAGGACAGGGTTATTGATATTATTATCGGCAAAGGCCCGTCTGCGCGGTCTATTCGCATGGATTTAAAGCCGTTTACGCTCATAGGGGCGACCACGAGGGCAGGTCAGCTTTCCGCTCCGATCAGAGACCGCTTCGGCGTTATTCAGCGGCTTGAACTCTATACAAAGGAGCAGCTGACGGATATTATCCGCCGCAGCGCGATGATTTTAGGTATTCCTTGCGAGACGGACGGCGCGGCAGAGATCGCCGGACGTGCCCGCGGTACGCCGAGAATTGCCAACAGACTGCTGAAAAGAGTCCGAGATTTTGCCGATGTTATGGGCAACGGTCAGATAACTCAGCAGATAGTGACTATAGCTCTTGGTCGTTTGGACATTGACGAGCTGGGTCTTGACAGCCTCGACCGGCGTATGCTTGAGATGATAATAAAGGGATACGGCGGCGGCCCTGTAGGACTGGAAACGCTTGCTTCGGCAATAAATGAAGAATCCGTTACTTTAGAGGACGTCTGCGAGCCTTTTCTCATGCAGCTTGGATTTCTCGGCAGAACGCCAAGAGGGCGTGTGGCTACAAAGCTGGCGTATGAGCATCTGGGTTATGTAAAAGACGACGACGGAGCCGGACAATTGTCGTTTTGAGTATATGTTCGGATTTACAAAAAAGAAAAATTTCCGTTATAATATCGGGGTGCCGGAAACGCCTAAGTTCGGCGAAATGATAAACGGTCAGGCATGTGGACCTGTTTCCAGGTTCCGCTACGGAATATGTCCCATGAGTTTCAACGGCTGCGAAGTCATCGCCGTTCATAATGCGCTGGTCTGGCTGGGCATTCCACAGAGTCTTGCGGATATAGCGTTTTATATGGAACGTTTCAGGGTGCTTATGGGATTTTTCGGCTGCAATGCATATAAAATCGGCAAGGCGCTTCGTCACTTCGGTGCGGAAAGCGCAGGAAGCCGCCGGATAGGAGACTCTCTGGCATATATTGTCACTTTCTGGACGAAAAGACCTTTTTTTTCATCTATCCATACGGTATTCTGCGTGAAAAAAGAAAAGGGTACGGAAGTATACAACAGCGGCAACGGCTGCACATGTGTAAGGGTATATGAAGATATAAGGCAATATATCGGAGAAAGAAAGCCTATTGCCATATATCGGATAAAATAAAAGACCTGTTCAGAAGTTTGTGATCGGGTCTAAAGAAGAACAAAAGAAACAAAGGAGAAAATAAAATGTCAGGACTGTTCGGAACAGACAGCGCAAGAGGGCTGTTCGTGGCAGAGCTTTCATGCGAGCTTGCTATGCAGGCAGGAAGAGCGGCTGCGGAGCTTTTTGCAAAGGAACAGGGAGAAAAAATAATTGTGGCAAAGGACGGTGCATTATCCTCGGCAGTGCTTGAAGCGGCGGTATGCGCAGGCATATGCTCCTCCGGAGTGGATGCTGAAACCGTTGGGGAGATTTCCGGAGCAGCGGCTTCGTTTATTGTAAAGAAGCACAAGGCGGCAGCCGGAATTATGATAAGCGAAGCGACGGGAGTTACCGGAGAAAGCGGAATAACCGTTTTCGGCCGTGACGGATTCCGTATTGGCGAGGAGACTCAGCTTGAGATGGAGGAGTATATCTGCGCCGCTTCAGGAGAGCGCAGGCGTTTTGAAAATATGGGCAGGATGCTCAGCTGCGATACCGCTGCCGCTGAATATATCAGCCATATAAAGGCGGTACCGGCGGTGCGTCTCTGTGGACTGAGGATCGCAGTCTGCTGCTGTGGATTTCTGAAAAAGGCGGTGGAAAAATCGTTTTCAGAATTGGGGATTCGTGCCGTACTGCTTCCGGAGCCGGAGAGAAGTCCTGAACCGGATATCGCGCCGGAAATAACTGGACTTGAACGTCTTATGGATGCTGTGGCTTCCGGAGATTTCAGCTGCGGTATTGCCATTGAGAGAGACGGAGGCAGCTGTCTTGCGGTGGATGAAAAGGGAATGCTCGTGGACGGCGATACGATACTGGCTATAATTGCTAAGTATTGCAGGAAAAACGAGCAGCTCAAGGATAATGCCATCGTGGTTAATATTATGAGCAGTCTGGGGCTTATGAGCTTTGCGGAAGAAAACGGAATAAGGATCGTTACCTCCGGCTCCTGCGGCAGAAGCGTGCTTGACCGTATGCTGGAGGGCGGATATAATCTGGGCGGAGGTCAGAACGGACGCATATTTCTTACCGATTATTCATCCTGCGACGACGGTCTGCTTTGCGGCGTAAAGCTGCTGGAAATACTTAAAGCTACGGGAAAGAGCCTCAGCGAACTGGCAGGAGAAATGCGCAGACTGCCTCAGATTTCCCTTAATGTCCGCATCAGCGACAGCGGCAGGGAGGTCTGGAAAAACGACAGTGAGATAACCGGACTTATCGGGCATTACGAGAAGGAGCTTGGCGCAGAGGGCAGAATAATCGTTCGCGAAAGCAGCGGCAACGGTCCGATAATCCGTGTAATGATTGAGGGCAGCGACTTCGGACGCATAAACGATATAGCAATGGATATTGCACAGCGCATCAAGGAACGATGCAGATTCTATAATTAAAAGGAGCGCTGGTTTTGAGAACCGCAGATAAATGGAAAGACTATACGATACTTGACGCCTCGGACGGAGAGAAGCTGGAAATATGGGGAGGAATAAGACTTGTACGGCCTGATCCTCAGATAATCTGGAAAACCGGCAGGGATGATTCTCTCTGGAATGCCGCCGACGGTTATTACCACCGTTCAAATCAGGGCGGCGGCAAATGGGAATTTCGGAAAAGACTTCCGGATTCATGGAATATATCTTACGGACAACTGACATTTAATATACGTCCTACCGGCTTCAAGCACACGGGACTTTTTCCGGAGCAGGCTGTAAACTGGGACTTTATGGCTGAAAAAATAAAAAACGCCGGCAGAAAAATAAACGTGCTTAATCTTTTTGCGTATACCGGAGGAGCTACTCTTGCCTGTGCTGCCGCCGGAGCGGAAGTCTGTCATGTTGACGCTTCAAAAGGCATGGTTCAGTGGGCAAGAGACAACGCCGCCGCTTCCGGACTTTCCGACAGGCCTGTGCGCTGGATTGTGGACGACTGTGAAAAGTTTATTGCCCGTGAGATACGACGAGGCAGACGCTACGACGCCGTTATAATGGATCCCCCAAGCTACGGCAGAGGGCCGGGAGGCGAGGTCTGGAAGCTGGAAAACTGCGTCTACGATCTGGTAAAGCTGTGCTCCGGGGTACTCTCCGATGCTCCTCTGTTCTTTTTGATAAACAGCTACACTACCGGTCTTTCCCCCTCGGTTATGGGATATATTCTCGGCACGGCTCTGACAGACAGATTCGGCGGCGATGTGGCGTTTGATGAGATCGGTTTGCCGGTCAAGTCTACGGGAATGACTCTCCCCTGCGGCTCAACAGCGATCTGGACAAGATAGGCACGGAGGTATTTGAGCGTGAAGAATATCATTGAGATCGAGAATCTGCATTTCAGATATGAACCGTCCGGAGAGGACTTGACGTCTCCGGAGGTGCTGAAAGGAATTAATCTCACCATAAAAGAAGGGGAATTTGTGGCGGTGCTTGGCCACAACGGATCGGGAAAATCCACTCTGGCAAAGCATCTTAACGCCATTCTTCTTCCAACAGAGGGAAAGGTAACGGTTGACGGCATTGATACGGCTGATGAGAACAGGCTCTTCGAGCTTCGCCGACGTGCCGGAATGGTGTTTCAGAATCCTGATAATCAGATAGTTTCCTCGATTGTAGAGGAGGATGTGGCGTTTGCTCTGGAAAACTTAGGAGTCACCTATGAGGAAATGCGCCGCCGTGTTGACGACGCTTTAAGGTCGGTAAATATGTACGAATACCGCCTGCATTCTCCAGCGCAGCTTTCCGGAGGGCAGAAGCAGAGGGTGGCTATTGCTGGCATAATAGCTATGCAGCCGAAATGCATAATCCTTGACGAGCCTACTGCGATGCTGGATCCCAGCGGCCGCAGGGAGGTTATGGCGACCATTAAGCGAATGAACCGCGAACATGGCATTACCGTGGTGCTCATTACCCATTATATGGACGAAGCGGCTCAAAGCGACAGGGTGGCAGTCATAGATAAAGGACGTCTGGTAATGGACGGAAAACCGGAAAAGGTTTTTTCTCAGGTTGACAGGATGAAGAATATCGGGCTTGACGTTCCGCAGGTGACAGAGCTTGCATGGGAACTGAATAAAGCCGGTTATGACATCTCCCCGGAGATAATAACCGAGGATGAATGCATTGAAGCCGTTCTTCGGCTGATCGCTTTGCAGCAGGAAAATCAGCAGGTTAAATAAGTTTGTCATAAAATCATAACGAAAAGAGGGAATAAATTGCCGATTCTTGAGACACAGGAGCTGACATATGTCTACAGTCCGGGCACTCCTTTTGAAAAAACAGCAGTGGATCATGTTAATATCTCTATTGAAAAGGGTGAAATTATTGGTGTAATGGGACATACCGGATCGGGCAAATCTACTCTGATCCAGCACTTCAACGGTCTTCTCAAGCCGACTTCGGGCAAAGTTCTACTTAACGGAAAGGATATTTGGGAGGACAAGACGAAGATTCGTGACATCCGATTTAAAGTGGGGCTTGTTTTTCAGTATCCCGAATATCAGCTTTTTGAGGAGACTGTTTTTAAAGACATAGCTTTCGGACCGAAAAATATGGGGCTGGACGAAGCAGAGATAAAGCGGCGCGTGCTTGATACGGCTCGTGACATAGGCCTTTCCGAGGATCTTATGGAGCGTTCGCCTTTTGATCTTTCCGGCGGGCAGAAGAGGCGTGTGGCAATTGCCGGCGTCATGGCGATGGAGCCGGAAGTGCTCATACTTGACGAGCCGACGGCAGGACTCGATCCGGCAGGGCGGGATAAGATCCTCAGTCATATAAAGGAATATCACCGGCGCACCGGCAACACTACCCTTATTGTTTCTCACAGTATGGAAGATATAGCGTCCTTTGCAGATAAGATTCTTGTAATGAGCGATTCAAAGCTTTTCTGCTATGATGATACGGTAAAGGTTTTTGCGCGGTCTGAGGAAATTTCCGCAATTGGACTGGATGTTCCTCAAATCACAAGGGTGTTCGGCGGACTGAAAAAGCGCGGCGCAGACTTTGGGAAAGAGGTCTACACCGTGGAATACGCCAAAAATCTGCTGCTGAAAAGGCTTGGCGAAAGAGAGGTTCCATGAATTGCTGAGAGATATTACAATAGGACAGTATTTCCCCGGAAACAGTCTTATACACCGGCTTGACCCGAGGTTCAAGATAGTTATTACCGTGCTCTATATAGTCATGCTGTTTGCCGGAGGATCATATATCGGACTTGCAGTGGGGGCAGTCTATACATTCATGGCTATAGCGCTGTCGAAAATCAAGCCGAAGATGTTTGTGAAAAGCGTAAAGCCAATAATTCCGTTTCTGCTTGTAACGGCGATCATAAATCTGCTTCTGGTAAGCTCCGGGGAAGTAATATGGCAGTGGAAGTTTCTGAAAATTACCGACGCAGGTCTTAATATAAGCATTTTTATGATAATAAGAATTGTCCTGCTTATCGCTGGAACATCCCTGCTGACCTACACCACCTCCCCTATTACTCTTACAGACGCTATAGAGCGGCTTCTTTCGCCGCTGAAAAAGCTGAAATTTCCGGTTCACGAGCTGGCGATGATGATGTCGATAGCCCTGCGCTTTATTCCTACTCTTATAGAGGAAACAGATAAGATCATATCGGCGCAGAAAGCAAGGGGAGCTGAAATTGACACCGGAAGCTTTATTGCCAGGGCGAAAAATCTTGTATCTATTCTTGTACCGCTGTTTATATCTTCTTTCCGCAGAGCCGACGAGCTTGCGACCGCAATGGAATGCCGCTGTTATAACGGCGGAACAGGACGTACAAGGCTCAGACAGCTGAGATCCGCCCCCAGGGATTATATTGCCCTTGCAGTTACGGTAATGTTTCTTGCCGGAGCTGTAATTGTCAGCAAAATAACAAAATAGATAACAATACGCAAGGATAAAATAAAATGGAGAATGTCAACAAAAGAGAACAAATGACGCTTTCCGAACATGATTCAGACAGAAAAAGAAACAGAAAGCGTCTGGAAAGGTTCAGGAAAAGCAGATTTTACAATATAATAGAAGCAATATCGTTCAGGGTGTCCGCAGCGTTCAGAAAGACCGCAAAGCTCGGACAACGTTTCTGCAAAAGCCGGTTTTATGAAATAATGTACGGGAAAGGCGTGCTGTTTTTTTTGCTGTCATTTTTTATTCCGGCATTCATATTTGCCTATGCTCTTGCAAGAAACGGTATACAGCCATTTGACGGCGACGGCCCGAATCAGATGCTCGTTATCGACCTGTGGCATCAGTATTATCCGTTTTTCCGTGTTGAACGGGAGAAGCTTCTGTCCGGAGGTTCCTTTCTGTATTCTTGGCAGAACGGTCTCGGCTCAAACTTTTTGTCGCTTATTGCCTATTATGCCGCAAGTCCCTTGAACTGGATATCGGTTTTTTTCGGCGCGGATCATGTAAGAGAAGCGCTTACTGTCATTCTTGTGGGAAAGATTGGTTTTGCAGGAGCATTTTTCAGCTGTTTCCTGCGCTATGCATATAAGAGGCGTGATTTTTCCCTGTGCATATTTTCCTCCATGTACGCCTTGTGCAGCTATATGCTGGGATATTACTGGAATGTCATGTGGTTCGATACCATCGCTCTTTTTCCGCTTGTAATGATGGGGATTGTCGCCATAGCCCGCGAGGGAAAGTGGAAAGTATTTACGTTTTCTCTGGCATTGTCTCTTTTCTCAAATTATTATATCGGTCTGTTTACCTGTATTTTCTGTGTATTCATGTTTACGGCGTCGGGTATAATCGAATTCAGGGGGATAAAGGATCTTCTCCGCAAAATACTTATTATGATCCGTTCCTCCGTATTGGCTATAGCTTTGGCGGCATTTATCCTGCTGCCGGCATATTACGGTCTAAAACTGACCTACAGCGCAGAAAATACATTTCCGGAAGAAACCGTACAGAATTACAAATGGAACGAGCTTCTTGCGAATATGATTTCCTATAAGAACCCCACGGCTCTTGACGGACTTCCGAATTTTTCATGCGGTATGCTGGCGGTGATCCTCTTTGGAGTATTTATGCTGTCTTTCGGAATAAAGATCAGGGAAATGGGAGCATATACGCTGATGCTGGGACTTATTGCAGTCAGCTGCAATATAAATAAGCTTGATCTTATCTGGCACGGACTTCATGTACCGAACCAGATTCCTCACAGGTACGCTTTTATATTCAGCTTTGTACTGATAGCCATGGCTTACAGAGGATATGACGTGCTTCTGAGAAACGGCATAAAGTCCTATCAGCTTCTGCTTATGCTTGCTGGGCCTGTGCTGGTGTTCTGGTGCGAGCGGCTGTATTATGTAAAGGATGAAAATAATCCCGAAAAGGAATATCTTAAATACCGTGCCGTAGGATTTGATAATTTTATAAAGTGGGCGGCGGTTATTGCAGGCGTTCTGCTTGTGCTTTATATTATTGCCGGACTTCTGCCGATAAGGAAAAAGCGGCTGAAAAACGGAATTTCAAATACGTTCCTGATTACCGCTGCCGCCGTATCGGCTGTCTGTGCCGCGGTACTGATTTATAAATACGCATATAAAAAGGAACAGCTTGACATATCCGACGCCGTTAAGAGGTCTATGATTATAGCGGCAGCGTATCTTATGGTATTTCTGGCTGCAAAGGTATTTCCTTTCAAAAAAACGGCTGTAAGAAATGCGTTTATGACGGCGGCAGTGGGAACGGCGGTATTTTCCGAACTTGTAAGCAATGCGGCGATAGGGCTTAAAACTCTGACTCCCTCCTCATATGCCAATTATCCCGCCAACGGCAGAGAGGTGCAGTCGTTGCTGAATAAGGCATCAAACAGCGAGGACAGTCTTTTTTACCGGACGGAGCTTGCCGCTCCATGGACTCTTAACAACGGCGCCCTTTACGGGTATAACGGCGTTTCGCAGTTTTCCTCCACAGCCAATGTTGCGGTGACGACCTTTTATTCACGTCTGGGGCTTTATGCCTCCGAAGCCGGAAACAGATATTATTACAGAGCTTCCTCACCGGTTGTGAATTCACTGCTTGGACTGCGGTATATAATCGGCTGCAACGGTCCTCTCAATAGCGAGGAAAAATTTCTGGAATATGTTGATGCATCAGGACCTTCTTATCTCTACAAAAACAAGTATCCGCTGTCCCTGGGGTTTATGATGAATGAGGAGATTCTTGATATGGAGAACAGCGCCGGACTTAATCCCCTGGAATACCAGAATACGCTGGTGAAGCTGGCGTCGGGTATAAGCGAGCCGCTCTTCAATGCTTGTGCCGTTACCGGATATGAACGTGAAAATATGGAGGTTAACAAAAACAGTTTTGGAAATTATACTTTCCGCACTACCGGAAATACTGATGATGTGCATAAAGTGACCTACGGTTTTGCCGGTGAGGAGAACTCTGTGCTTTATTCATATATCAGTTCCTCCGGCAGCAGTATCGGTGATATCCGGGTAAGCTGCGATGATCTCTGGGTAATGCCCAATGATGCGAAGGATCTGATAAAGTCCTACCCTATTGTCATTCCTCTGGGAAATAGCGGCGAGGGAACTATGTCAAGGGTGGAAATGACCGTAAATGACGATAAAACATCCGGTAATTACCAGATTAAAACGTATGCAATGAAGCTTGATGTCTTTGAGGAATTCTACAGAAGCATGGCTGACGAGCAGCTGGAGATAACAAGCTTTAAGGATACGAAGATAGAGGGAACTATCAAAGCCGAAGGCGACGGCGTGATGTTTCTGTCCATTCCGTATGAAAAGGGATGGTCGGTTTACGTTGACGGTAAAAAGGCGGATACCGTCAAGGTACTCAATGCTATGCTGGGAGTAAGAATTTCCGAGGGCAGTCACGATATTGTACTGAAATATTCACCTCAGGGGTTTAAGCCTGGACTTGCGGCGTCAGGTGCAGGAGCGTCTCTGGTTATCCTCTTTATATGGCTGGACGGCAGAAAAAGATACGGCAAAAGGAGAGACAGGTATGAGAAATCTTAAAGTAATGACAGCTTACCGGGGAACTAAATATCATGGCTTTCAGCGGCAGAGCAACGCTGTGACGGTACAGGAGACTCTGGAAAAGCATCTGTCAAAGGTTCTTAATGAGCCTGTGACTGTAACAGGCTGTTCCAGAACTGATACGGGCGTTCATGCAAATAATTTTTGCTTCAATGTGAAAACAAACAGCCGTATATCCTGTCTTGGATTTCAAAGAGGAGTGAACGGCGAGCTGCCCGATGATATTTCAATTCTAAGCTGCGAGGAAGCATCTTCTGATTTTCATGCGCGTTTTGACTGCGTGGGCAAGGAGTATATTTATAAAATGCATTGCAGTGAGTCAAAAAATCCCTTTGCATCTGATCTGATGTTCCATTACAGGAGAAAATTTGATATTGACGCTGCAAAACGGGCGGCGGAGTATCTTGTTGGCGAACATGACTTTGCTTCTTTTTGTGCTGACTGCACAAATGTTTCAACAACAATCAGAACAATATATTCATTCAGAATAGAAAATTGTGGAGATTCAGTGACAATGCTTGTAAAAGGCAGCGGTTTTTTGTATAATATGATTAGGATAATTGTCGGGACGCTTATAGACGTAAGCGAAAAGCGAATATCCCCTGATGATATTCCCTCAATATTGGCGGCGAAAAACCGGCTCCGGGCCGGCAGAACAGCCATGGCTCACGGACTTTACCTTAACCGTGTGTTTTATTCCAAAGCCGAGCTTTTTGACGATGAATAACAGAGAGGATGTGAAATCTATTGCCGAGAACGTATGATAAAACAGACATAGTTGATTATAAAAATAAAAAAAACAGACAGCGGCGCAGGAAAAAAATGCTTGCGTTCCTCGTTTTGGCGTCGCTCCTGACTGCGCTTTTTGCTACTAGGGGTATGTGGATTCCGCTGTTAAAAGGCTGGGGAAAGCAGTATAAGACCATAGTCAATTCCGGTAAACTGGCCGATGGAAATTTTCCCATAGAAGTTGGCGGCGGTGAAAATTATCAGATGCGTTACACCGTAAAGCGCATAATGGTGCAGAGCGATACTAATCTTTACATATATGATATTGACGGAAATCTGCTTAAAAAGCGTCAGCACGCATATACCAACCCTGTGCTGGGTGTTGCGAACGGCAGGGCGATCGTCTACGAGAGCGGAGGAAACGAATTCTCCGTTGAGGACGAGGACGAGGTGTACTACAGCCGCCGTTTCGACAATAACATATATTTTGCAAAGCTCAGTTCCGACGGAGTGACGGCTGTTGTTACCGATTCTGACGACTACAGCTGCGAGCTGAAAGTTTATGATAAAAACGGAACGCTTATATACGAGCGGAAATGTACTGATATGCTTGTGGATCTCAGTTTCATAAACGAGAGCAAGGGCTGTGTTCTGGGATTTTTATCCGCCGAAAACGGACAGCTTAACACTAAGGTAAGAGAGATAAGCTTCAGCAGCGACGGTGAAAAATGGACTTCCCCGGGATTTGCCGCTTGTGCTTATGAAATATTCGGTTCTTCGGAGGGAACGTTTATCTACGGCGACAAAGCCTGCGGGTATATCGATCCGGACGGACAGATAAGCTCCTATTACGAATACGACGGGGAGAGTGTATCCGGAGCCAGCATGAGCGGAAAATCAGCGGTAGTTGTAAACAATGACGACAGGCGTATATACACGGCGGCGCTTTTCTCTGGAAACGGAAAAAAGCCTCTGGTAATCGAACTGGAATCTCCGGCAGTGACAGTATCTGTATTCAGAGGGCTTGCTTATATTCTGACTCAGGATAAAGTTCTGGCATACGATTTCAAGGGTAATCTTCGCTCAACGGCAAAGGTAGGCGATTCATATTCGGGCTTTGTCAGAAGCGACGATAATATTTTTCTCAAAGGCTTTGAAAAAATAGACCGTATCGACTATGATACGGGAACATGATGTATGAAGGGAGGAAAGGCATGGAGGAACGCCATGTCAGGTAATTATTATGGGTTCACAATTTTGGTGGTTTTATGATGTGCTGGCGGCGGCGGCGATACTGGTGATGATATTTCTGTCCGGGAGGAGAGGCTTTTTTAAGTCGATGCTTCATTTTACAGGCTATTTACTTGCCTGTATCCTTGCATTCTCAATAAGCGGATCTCTTGCAGACGGACTTTATAAGAGCAGCGTGCGTAACAGCAATATAAAAAAGATCACCAAGAGCGTCGGGGATACAGATTTTATTGACGAGATAATTGGCCGTATCGAGGATGATTTCGATTTTTCCGGAGAGATAGCCTATGAACGCCTTGAAAAGATTTATAAGGAGAAGAACAGTCTTGGACTAAGCTTTGACGAGCAGCTCTATCAGTATGTTTCAAGCATTTACGTCAATAAGATCGGGAATGAGGAGATTTTTTGTCAGAAGCTTCATAAAGGGTATGCCGATATAGTCAGCGGTATTATATCGGAGCATCTTGTAGACTATGCCGGAGAGACGGCGTTGCAGGAAATAATCAGGCATCCGCAGGATATGGATGAGCTTATTCCTCTTTTGCTTGATCCTGAGGGAAGCCGTGAAGCTGCGGAATACATAGCCGATCATTATACCGAAGCTCCCTATAAAGGCATTATCCGTCTTATCAGTTTTATGGTGATTCTTGCGGTTCTTATCGCCGTTACCGTATTTTTGGTAAGCACTACTTTCAAAACTCCCGGCTTTCAAAGTCTGGGCTCGCATATCGGCGGAGGCGTTGTGGGAGCTTTGCTTGGCGTTGTGATCGCTGCATTTATAGCAGCCTGCGTGCGGCTTAACGTTATCTGCGGAGAGAACAAAATGATGTTTTTTAATCACGAGGCTATTGATAAAACATACCTTTTTAAGCATATATATAATTTTATAACCTCAAATCTTTGATAATTTACAGGAGGAATCTGTTTCATGATACCAATGTGCAGCAACTGCAGGAAAAGGCCTGCCGTAGTGTTTATCACTTCGGTTCAGGGAAATGAAAAGAAGAACGAGGGACTCTGTCTTTCATGTGCAAGGGAAAGAAAGATACCTCAGGTAGCGGAATATATGGATAGAATGGGCATATCCGACGAGGAGCTGGATCAGTTCTCCGATCAGATGATGGGAATGCTGGACGGAGACAGCTTTGAAATGGGCGGTTCCGGTCTGATGCCTGATTTTATTTCAAATATGTTCGGCTTAGGCGGCGGAGAGAAAAAAAACGATACGACGGAAAAATCGTCGTCCGAAAGAGGCGAAGCAAAGGACGCCGGTAAGGAAAAAGGCGAAAAGAAAGGAATATTCGGACGTAAAGAAAAGAAAAAGGAGCCTAAATTCCTTGGAAGCTATTGTACAAATCTGTCTCAGAAGGCGGAGGACGGTCAGCTTGACAGGATAATCGGCAGAGATAAGGAGATCGCCCGCGTTATACAAATCCTTTCTCGAAGAACAAAAAATAATCCCTGTCTCATAGGCGAACCCGGTGTGGGAAAAACGGCGATTGCAGAGGGAATAGCCCAGAGGATCCACGAGGGCAGCGTTCCCTTTAATCTGGGGGATAAGAAAGTATATCTTCTGGATCTGACAGCTCTTGTGGCAGGAACACAGTTCCGCGGACAATTTGAGAGCCGTGTCAAGGGATTGGTGGATGAAGTAAAGCGGGAGGGAAACGTTATACTTTTCATTGACGAGGTTCACAATCTGGTCGGCGCAGGAGATTCCGAAGGTTCCATGAACGCTGCTAATATCCTCAAGCCTGCGCTGTCAAGGGGCGAGGTGCAGGTTATCGGCGCAACGACTTTTGGGGAGTACAGAAAGTATATTGAAAAGGATTCTGCTCTTGAAAGGCGTTTTCAGCCCGTGACCGTAAATGAGCCGACTATTGAGGATACCGTTGACGTGCTGCTTGGCATAAAGAAGCACTATGAGGAATATCACAGGGTACACATATCGGATTACCTTATCAGAGTCTGCGCAGTGCTTTCAGAGAGATACATCACCGACCGTTTTCTTCCTGATAAGGCCATTGATCTTATGGACGAGGGCTGCGCAAGAGCATGCATACGCTCACCTGAAATTGCAGAGTACGCAGGACTGCGCAAGGAGATAGAGGTACTGGAGGGAATGGAAAAGACCATTTCCGAGCAGAACGAGATCGACTATCAGGCGCTTGCCGAAGTAAAGGGAAAACTGATACACGCCCGTGAGGCGGCTGAGAGCGTCAGAGTAAAGGCGGAGAATATTCAGGTTACGGAAGAGGATATAACCAAGGTTGTAGAGCTGTGGACGGGGATTCCAGCCAGTAAGATCGCTGAAACGGAATTCCTGAAAATCGCCCGTCTTGAGGAGGCGCTGAAAAAGAGGGTCCTGGGGCAGGACGAGGCTGTTGAGCTGCTTTCAAAGGCCATAAAGCGCACAAGAGTGCATCTCAGCAAGCGCCGCAGACCGGCTTCCTTTATTTTCGTGGGACCTACCGGCGTGGGAAAGACAGAGTTGGTAAAGGCGCTGGCAGAGGAAATGTTCGATTCGCCGGAACCGCTTATTCGACTTGATATGACGGAATATATGGAAAAGCATTCTGTTGCAAGAATGATTGGCTCTCCTCCGGGATATGTGGGCTACGACGAGGCGGGACAGCTTACGGAAAAAGTACGCCGCCGTCCGTATTCCGTTATCCTGTTCGACGAGATTGAAAAGGCTCACCCTGATGTTATGAATATTCTCATGCAGATTCTTGACGAGGGCAAGGTGGACGACGCCCACGGCAGAACGGTAAATTTTGAAAATACCATTATCTGCATGACCTCCAACGCAGGTTCGACCGATAAGACTACCGGGGTGGGCTTCAATAGGACGGCTGACGAGATCTCAAAGGATAAGGCGATAAAGGGACTGAGGGAGTTCCTTCGTCCCGAATTTATCAGCCGTATTGACGAGGTAGTAGTGTTTAGGCAGCTGGAAAAATTAGATTTTGCACGCATTGCGGCGCTTATGCTGGATGAGATGAAAGAACCGCTGTCTGAAAAGAATATATCCCTTGAGTATACGGAAGCTGCTTTGGAGCTTATTGCTGAAAAATCATACGGCAAGCCCTACGGAGCAAGGGACATCCGCCGTGTTATCAGACAGGAGGCAGAGGATAAGATCGCTGAGATAATTATTGAGAACGCTTCCGGAACAGACTTGATTAAAATTGATGCAAAGGACGGAAGCCTGACGGTTTCCGCAGGAAAGGAGAGCAGTGAATGATAAAACGGCGCATTACAGCTCTGGGAGCGGTTTTGCTTATGGCTGCCTCTGCTGTTTCCGGCTGCAAAAAGGATGACGGGACGTCCGGCGGCGGAAAGGGCAGCAGTGCAGCTGAGCGAAATGTTTCGGGCTCGGAAGAAAGAATTGCGGAGAAATATAAGAATGTTGAGGATATAGGCTCCGGACCGCTGCTATCGATAAGCAATACTTCTGCCGCTCCCGGAGGTCAGGCGCAAGTGACGGTTTCAGTGGACAATGCGGACGGCGCATGGGCGATCTGTGGACTTCATATTACGTTCCCCGACGAACTGAAAATAAAAAAACTCGATCCTGACGATCCCGAAAATCACGACACCGATTATAAAGCTGGCGAGAGCTGTGAGGGATTTCAGTCTGCTTCTATGGAATGGTTCGGAGAGATGCCCGACGATCTAAAGGAAAAAAACAATGGAATGGTTTTCTTTGCCGCCTTTTCAACAGAGAATATAGGCGGAAACGGCGATATTGTCACATATTTCTTTGATATTCCGGAGGATGCAGAGCCGGGAACGGAATATCCTATTGATTTCTATTTTTATGATACTGATCAGTTCACTAATACAGAGTGCGATGTGGCAATTGAGAAATATGCTTTTACTCATTGGCAGAACGGCAGTATAACCGTCGAATAGTTAAAAAAACAGCCTGTAACAGGGCTGTTTTTTATGATTTTCTACAGATTTCCTCAAAAAGCATCATTTTCCGCTTTATTTTTTTAAAAAAATGATGTATAATAATAGTGGCGTAATTTATAGAATTATATAGTATATATTGCAATGAGGTGTACATAAATGGAAAGATTCTCTCTTGGAATTGACGTTGGTTCAACGACTGTAAAGACGGTTATAACCGACAGCGAGGGCAATATTGTTTATTCAAAATATCAGCGTCATCTTTCAAAGGTCAAGGAGACTGTGACCGATCAGTTAAAGCTTATACGCAGTGATTATCCTGACGAAAGCTTTACGGTATGCATCACCGGCTCGGCTGGTCTTGGTCTTGCCAATTCGGCAGAAATTCCTTTTGTTCAGGAAGTTCACGCCGCATTTCTTGCAGTGAAGAAAAAGCAGCCGGATGCCGACGCCGTTATTGAACTTGGCGGAGAGGATGCAAAGATCATTTTTTTGACAGGCGGAGTGGAGCAGCGCATGAACGGCTCCTGTGCCGGCGGTACGGGCGCTTTTATCGACCAGATGTCTACGCTTCTGGGAATCACTGCCGACGAGCTTGACAGTCTTTCGCTGAATGCCCGGAAAGTATACCCGATTGCTTCAAGATGCGGAGTTTTTGCAAAATCCGACATACAGCCGCTGCTCAATCAGGGGGCGCGCCGTGAGGATATTGCGGCAAGTATCTTTCAGGCAGTTGTAGATCAGACGGTTTCCGGACTTGCTCAGGGACGTTCTATCGAAGGCAGGGTACTGTTTCTCGGCGGTCCGCTGTTTTTTCTGAAAGGACTCCGAAAAGCCTTTGTCAAGACTCTTGGACTTGACGAAGAAAACGCTGTTTTTCCGGACGAGGCGCCTGTCTTTGTTGCCTACGGATGCTCCGTCTATGCGGCTGCTGCTGAGGATTCATACAATATAGATGAAATTATTAGAAAAATTACCGAGGCAAAAGCTTCCGACGATATTGTAACGGGTGATCCTCTTTTTAATTCCCAGGCGGAATACGACGAGTTTATAGACCGCCACAGAAAATTTGATCTTGGCTATGCCGACATCCGTACATACAAGGGCAATGCATATTTAGGCATTGACGCCGGTTCTACCACCACAAAGCTGGTGCTTATCACCGAGGACGGCAGGATTCTATATCATCACTATTCCTCAAATCAGGGGCAGCCGCTCGATAAGATTGCAGGTCAGATAAGGTGCATATACAGCGAAATGAATCCTGATATAACGATAAAGGGATCGGCTGTTACGGGCTACGGCGAGGATCTTATCAGAACCGGACTTTCCGTTGATCACGGTATCGTGGAAACAGTGGCTCACTTCAAGGCCGCTGCATATTTCTGTCCGGATGTGGATTTTATCATCGACATAGGCGGTCAGGATATTAAGTGCTTTAAGATAAAGAATAAAAGTATCGACAGCATAATGCTCAACGAAGCCTGTTCCTCAGGCTGCGGCTCTTTTATTCAGACTTTTGCTATGGCTCTCGGCTATGACATTGCAGAATTTTCACAGATGGGACTTTTTGCAGAGCATCCTGTTGATCTCGGTTCGAGATGTACCGTTTTTATGAACAGCTCTGTAAAGCAGGCTCAGAAAGACGGGGCTTCCGTGGAGGATATTTCAGCCGGACTTTCATCGTCTATCATTAAGAATGCAATATATAAGGTTATACGTGCAAAATCTCCCGACGAACTGGGAAAAAATATTGTTGTTCAGGGAGGAACGTTTCTTAACGACGCCGTACTGCGATCCTTTGAAAAGGAACTGGGAAGAAATGTTATCCGTCCGGCTATTTCAGGACTTATGGGAGCGTTCGGCTGTGCTCTGTACGCTATGGAGAATGCAGGAAAAGGCGCTTCAAAGCTCATTTCCGCCGAAGAGCTTGCAGGTTTTGACTATACTTCGCGCAGCGCAAACTGCGGCGGATGTACCGCTCACTGTCAGCTTAATATTATCAGCTTCGGCAAGGGCAGACGCTTTATCTCCGGCAACCGCTGTGAAAAGGGCGGCGGAGCCGCTCTGAAGAATAAGATCCCTAATTTATATGAATATAAATATGACAGCATTGTTAATACCGTAAAGACGCACCAGCCCCGCAAGTATCGCGGTACCGTCGGTCTGCCGCTTGCGCTGGGATTTTATGAGCAGATGCCGTTCTGGCATATGCTGTTTACCACCTTGGGATTCCGCACGGTGATTTCTGATGAAAGCTCACGGGATATGTACTATCTCGGACAGCATACTATTCCCTCGGATACGGTCTGCTATCCGGCTAAGATCGCTCACGGACATATTGAAAACCTGCTTGACAAGGGCGTGGATTTTATATTCTATCCCTGCATGAGCTATAATCTTGACGAGGGAGAAAGCGACAACCATTTCAACTGTCCGGTTGTGGCTTATTATCCCGAACTGCTGCTTGCCAATAATCCGCGCCTTAACAGCGGAAATTTCCTGCATCCCTACATGGATCTAAATGTAAAGAAAAACGTGGTGAGAGTACTTTCGCAAACTCTTAAAAAGTATAATATAAGAGGAAAGATCCCTGCCGCCGTTGATGCCGCATACAAGGCTCTGGAGCTTTATCATGCCGATATTGCCAGCAAGGCAAGGGAGATAATAGATCAGGCTCGTGCGGAAAAGCGTCAGATTATCGTGCTTGCCGGACGTCCGTATCACATTGACAAGGAGATAAACCACGGTATTCACAAGCTGATAACAAGCCTTGGAATGGCTGTTATCACCGAGGACAGCATTTCGGCTCTTGCTCACACTCCGAAGCTTGGGGTGCTAAACCAGTGGACGTACCATTCACGCTTATACCGCGCCGCAAGATATGTTACGACTCAGCCGGATATGCAGCTTGTTCAGCTTGTTTCTTTCGGATGCGGTATAGACGCCGTTACAGGAGACGAGGTAAGAGCTATTCTGGAGAAACGCGGAAAGCTCTATACTCAGCTTAAAATAGACGAGATAAATAATCTCGGCGCAGCTAAGATACGTCTTAGAAGCCTTGTTGCCGCAATGCAGAAGTAAAGGGAGGAAATTAAATTGCCTGAATATGCAAAATTTACCGAGGAAATGAAAAAAACTCATACTATCCTTGTTCCCGATATGCTGCCCGTTCACTTCAAACTGCTTATTGCAATTTTTGAGGAAGAGGGATATAAAATGGAGCTTCTCCGAAACGATTCCCGTGCCGTTGTTGACGAGGGACTTAAAAACGTTCACAATGACGCCTGCTATCCGGCGCTGCTCGTTATAGGTCAGTTTATGGACGCTCTCAGAAGCGGGAAATATGATCCGGATAGGACAGCTCTGCTTATCACCCAGACGGGCGGCGGCTGCCGTGCGTCAAATTATATTCACCTGCTGAGAAAGGCTGTGGACAAGAATTTTCCGCAGGTACCGGTGGTATCGCTGAATTTCAGCGGTCTTGAAAAAAACAGCGCTTTTAGAATTACCCCCAAAGTTTTTGTTGAGCTCTTGTATGCCGTGCTTTACGGCGATCTTCTTATGACGTGCTATAATAAGTGCAGAGCGTATGAGGTTAATAAGGGAGAAGCCGCGAAGTGTCTGACAAAATGGCAGAACCGGCTTGGAAATATTTTTCGTAAAGGAAGCAATTTGTATCTTAAAACAAAAAAAGTGTACGTTGACATACTGAACGATTTTGCATCGATAAAGCTGAGCGGGGAAAAGAAAATACGGGTAGGCATTGTGGGTGAGATCTATGTTAAATATTCCCCTCTTGCCAATAATCATCTTGAGGATTTTCTTATATCAGAGGGCTGCGAGCCTGTAGTGCCGTCGCTTCTGGAATTTGTGATGTACACTGCTGCGGCAACATTCAACAATGCTGAGATATACGATAAAAAGACTAAGCTTTCACGGCTGGACAAGATCGCCTATAAGCTAATTTACGCAAAGCAGAAAGAGCTTATCAGCATCATGAAAGAGCATGGAGTTTTTGAGCCTCCCCACGATTTTGAGCATCTCCGCAGCCTTGCCGATAAGTATATAAATCAGGGCGTCGTAATGGGAGAGGGCTGGCTGATTCCAGCGGAAATGGCCGCTCTTGCAAAATCCGGAGTAGAAAATATCATTTGTGCCCAGCCTTTCGGATGCCTGCCCAACCACATTGTCGCCAAGGGAATGTCAAGAGCTATCAAGCAGGACAATCCAAATGCAAATATAGTGGCTATTGATTATGATCCGGGTGCAACAAAAGTTAATCAGGAAAACCGCATTAAGCTTATGCTTGCCAATGCAAGACTTAATTGAAAAGATTCCTTACATAAGGTGTACGGATCTATGACCGCTGCTTCTTAAACAGCGGTCATTTTTTGATTCAGCAGAAATAATACTGGCTTGATGATGCAAGTCGGCTCTGCTTTGCTGAAATCAGAGCCTTGAAAGTAATATCTTGTTTATCGGGGTAAACCTTTATTTAGAAGGGTTTGCCTCTGATAAATTAAGTTAATACGTCTATAGAACCATATGTCTTAGAACTTGTTATCAAAGGATGCTTTTTTTGTTTTATACCTTAATTATTACAAATTGAAACACATGAAAAAATGGTATTGACAAGAGAAAAAATACGTTGTAGAATAATAATATACCCATGAAAAAATGGAAGAAAAATAGAGAAATATATACTAAATTAAAAAGAACAAAAGACATAAAGGAGTATTATAATGGTATTCAGCAGTTTGGAGTTTATTTTTATATTCCTGCCTGCATTTTTTATAGCTTACGGGTTTGCGCCGGAAAAATACAAAAACGCTGTGATCTTTATGGGAAGCGTTATTTTTTACGGCTTGGGCGTGGGAAAGGCGGTCTATATCTGGCTGTTTCTTCTTACGATGCTTTTCAATTTCATTGTGGGACAGTTTATTGAAGCTTACCGGCGGCGTGGGAAATTTTGGCTTACATTTGGCATTATTTTCAATTTCTGGTGGCTTATTTTCTTTAAATACTGGGGATTCGGCACGGAAAACATTAATGCGCTTTTCAGTTCCGGGCTTACAGTAAAGGATATTGTTCTGCCGATCGGAATAAGCTTCTACACATTTCAGAACGTTTCGTATATCGCTGATGTTTACAGGCGCAAGGCAATGGCGGAGAAGGACTTTATAAATTACGGAGCATATATAAGCATGTTTCCGCAGCTTATAGCAGGTCCTATTGTTACGTATGAAACCGTTGCGGCACAGTTGAGACATCGGACTCATAATGCGAAAAAGGTTGAGGACGGACTGAAAACCTTTACTATAGGTCTAGGTTATAAGGTGCTGCTGGCTAATCAGATTTCCGGTCTTTGGAAGGATATTTCCACTATCGGTTTCGGAACTATATCCTCAAAACTTGCGTGGATGGGAGCTTTTGCATATTCCTTTCAGCTTTATTTTGACTTCTGCGGGTATTCGCTCATGGCAATAGGGTTGGGCAGGATCATGGGATTTGAACTGCCGAGGAACTTTAACTATCCCTATATTTCCAAGACCATGACCGAATTCTGGCGCCGCTGGCATATGACTCTCGGCTCATGGTTCAGAGATTACGTTTACATTCCTCTCGGCGGAAACAGGCGCGGAAAATTTGCCATGCTCCGCAATACTTTCGCCGTGTGGCTGTTTACCGGACTCTGGCACGGCGCAAGCTGGAACTTTGTGCTGTGGGGAATGATTCTTTTTGGCATAATAATGCTGGAAAAGTTTTGTATAGGAAATTTCCTGAACCGGCATGCCGTTATCGGACACGCATGGATGTTCCTGATAATACCTGTGACGTGGCTCATATTTGCAATAACCGATTTCAAGGAGCTGGGAACGTATTTCAGCCGTCTGCTGCCGTTTGCCCATGATAAGAAAACAGTGCTGTTTAAGGAAGATTATGTAAAATACTGGGGAACCTACGCAAAATATTTTATTTTCGGAGTGATATTTTCAACGCCGCTGCCGGGGATGATATATATAAAGATAAAGAATTCGGTTTTCTGTTCTCTGCTTTTGCTGACGGTGTTCTGGGCATCTGTATACTGTATGTATAAGGGAATGGACGATCCGTTTATGTATTTCAGGTTCTGATAATATTTAGGAGATAACAAATGAATAAATTCAATCAGTGCACATATACAATGATACTTATATTCACCTGCCTGATCGCATCGCCGATGATCTTTAAACAGATCTGGACGAACAGCGCCGAAAAAAAGAAAGAAAGCAAGGCGAGTATAGAAGATATAGATATACGCAAGGGACAGACTACCGAGCCTGACATTCCGGTCGATGTCCCTGTTCCCTCTGCGTCAGGAGAAGCTCCGAGTCAGGGGATAACGGATCTTTCCGTGCCGGGAACGACGCAGGATCCGTCCGGTAATGTTATTTTTACTCCTCCGGCTGACGTGTGGACTGAAGCGCCGGGCGTTAGTGCACCGTCTTTCGTTCAGGGGGATTATTCTTACTTCGATAACGCCCTGTTTATCGGTGATTCACGGACGGTTGGCATCAAAGAATACGGTTCTTTGAACAATGCGGATTTCTTCTGCAAAGAAGGACTGAGCACTTACGATGCTAAAAGCTCCTCTGAAAACGGCGATCTTGCGCAGATGCTGTCCTCCGGCAAATATAAGAAAGTCTATATTATGCTTGGAATCAACGAAATAGGCAATGATCTGGACAGCACTTTTAACAATTTTAAAGGACTTGTTGAAAATGTTCGTGCAAAAGCATCTGATGCTGTTATCTTTTTACAGGCGAATATGCATGTGTCGTTCGACGCGCAGACCCCGTCTATCAATAACGAGAGAATAAATGCTCTTAATCAGAAAATCAGCTCTCTGGCTGATAATTCGGGAATTTATTATATTGATATAAATCCTGTTTTCGATGATGAAAAAGGAAATCTTCAGGACGGCTATACCAGCGACGGCGTTCATGTTCTTGGGGCTATCTATCAGAAATGGAGCGAGTGGTATTGTCTTTATACTATCCCTGTTCCATAATAAAGCGGGTGACATAATCACCCGCTTTATTGCGATTGCCTTGTTAAAATCAAAGCTTTGAATTTCTGTTATAATTGCCAATCATCGCAGAGGGCGTTGAGGGCGTCGGCAAGCTTTTTCATATCGGCGTTAGTGCGTCCGGAGGATACTCTTACAAGCTCTGCAAGACGGTCGGAGGCGGCAAGCAGACGTGAGTAATTTTCACTGAGATTAGCCGTACTGTGCTTTTTCTTCGGAATTGGAACAGGCTTTGCGTCTACGGTAATAACGTTTTCTGCAATGTCAAATTCCGCACCGCTGTAGGGGGCGTATACGTCAGCGTTCAGTTTGTCACGGAGAAGCTGCGCAAGAGCTTCGGCAGAGGAGTCCTCGCCATGGTTCACAAAGAATTTCTTTACTCCTGAAATAGATTTTGCCCATTTAATAAGTCCGTTTACGTCGGCATGACCGCTAACGCCGGGAAGCTGTCTGATCTCGGCAGCAACTTTTATAGGTTCGCCAAAAAGGCGGACTTTTTTTGCGCCCTCGATAAGACTGCGTCCGAGAGTATTTCCTGCCTGATAGCCCACGAAAAGCACTGTGCATTCCCTGCGCCATAGGTTGTGCTTCAAATGATGCTTGATTCGTCCGGCTTCGCACATACCGCTGGCTGAAATAATGACCTTTGGCCGCGTATCGCTGTTTATGGCCCTGGAATCATCGCTGGTGACGGTTCTGACAAGTCCCTCGAAAGAAATAGGATTTATTCCCTGGCGTACAAATGCCAGCGCCTCCTCATCGTAGCAGCTTTCGCGGTTGCTGATAAAAATATCGGTGGCTTCGTTGGCAAGGGGGCTGTCTACATATACCGGAAAATTATCATATCCCCTTATCAGCTTCTGATCTTTGATTTTTCTGATAAAATAGAGCATTTCCTGAGTTCTGCCCACAGCGAATGAAGGAATTATCACATTTCCGCCTCGGTCAAAGGTCTTCTGGAGAACTTCGGCAAGGGCCGTTACATAATCAGTCGGTTTTTCGTGTGTGCGATTGCCGTAGGTAGATTCGATCACCGCATAATCGGCTGAGTCGATCGGCTGCGGATCACGGATAAGGGGTTGATCTATATTTCCTATATCTCCTGAAAAAACAATCTTTTTTTCAATGCCGTTTTCTTTGAGTGTAATAATAATGCTGGACGAGCCAAGAAGATGTCCGGCATCACGGAAAGAAACGCTTATTCCGGGGCAAATCTCCGCCGGGGTATCGTATTTATGGGGAATGAACATGGAGATCGCAGCATCGGCGTCTTCCATGGTGTAGAGCGGCACATATTCGTCGCTGCCCTTTCTTTTTCCCTTTCTGTTGCGCCATTCCGCTTCAAATTCCTGAATATGGGCGCTGTCACGGAGCATTACGCTGCACAGATTTGAAGTTGCTTCGGTGGCATGAATTTCTCCTTGGAAGCCGCCTGCTGCAAGAAGCGGCAGAAGTCCGGAGTGATCGATATGAGCATGAGTCAGAAGAACGAAGTCGATATCGCCGGGAGCAGTGGGAATTTTCACGTTTTCAAACATATCTTCTCCCTGCTGCATTCCGAAATCGACCAGAAATCGCTTTCCGCACGCTTCTATATAGGTACAGCTTCCCGTTACTTCGTGGGTCGCGCCAATGAACATCATTTTCATAGAAAAAACCTCAGCTTTCATTGGAGAAATTATTTCTCCCATAATCTATTGATATTATATCATAAAAAAATATAATTGTCTATATTTTTGTGCAAAATTCCGAAATAATTTCGTGAAAAACCATTGACTACAGCCAAAAGAAATGGTATAATTAATGCAGACGCTATTAATCGGCATCTGCAAAGGATAGTAAGTAGTAAACGTATAATAGCTTGTGTTCATAGATTCCGCACACTCCTTTTCAGCAAATTCCGCTGAGTAACTGTGTTGAAATTCTTTGCAATACGCAAGTATTTCTGCAAAATTTCGCTTTGTTCTCAGCAAAATTATGCTCGAAAAATCGTATACGCCATCTATGATAAGCTCTAAAAGAATCAGCGTTTGCTATGAAAGCAGCCGGATTTTTCCGGCAAGATAAATAATCAGGGTGACTCTGCACAAGGTTGCACGCAGAATGATAATGCATTTTTTGCTGGCTCGTACAGAAAATTTGCAGGCATGATAAGGGTAAAATATACCCAAGTACGCTTTTTTAGTGCGCAGCAGATTGCGTGCAGAGACGTAAAGCGGTATTTGTACTGCGCCGCCCGAAATAATATATATAAATATAATGTAAGGAGTATAGTTGAATTGGGTAAGTATTTTGGGACAGATGGATTCAGAGGTACTGCAAATGAGAACTTAACGGCAGATCACGCATTTAAAGTGGGAAGGTTTTTAGGCTGGTACTACAGGGAAATAAACAAACAAAAGGGAGACGGCTCGGCTCCCCGTATTCTTATCGGAAAGGATACGAGACGTTCCAGCTATATGTTTGAATACAGCCTTGTAGGAGGCTTGACAGCGTCGGGAGCGGATGCATATCTGCTCCATGTTACGACAACGCCCTCAGTGGCATATATTACCCGTGTGGACAGCTTTGACTGCGGAATTATGATATCCGCCAGTCATAACCCCTATTACGATAACGGCTTAAAGCTGATAAACAGCAAAGGTGAAAAAATGGAGGATGATGTCATTAAGCTGGTGGAGGCTTATCTTGACGGTTCTCTCTCAGCATTCGGGCAGGAATGGCCGGAGCTTCCTTTTGCTCATGATTCGGAAATTGGCCGCACGGTGGATTATGTATCGGGCAGAAATCGTTATATCGGTTATCTTATTTCTCTTGGGGTATATTCATTCCGCGGAAAGAAGATAGGTTTGGACTGTGCCAACGGAGCTTCATGGAATATTGCAAAAGCTGTTTTCGATGCGCTTGGAGCGGAAACATATGTTATCAACGCGCAGCCGGACGGAACAAATATAAATATGAACGCAGGCTCTACCCATATTGAGGGGCTGTGCAGTTTTGTAGTGGAAAACGGACTGGATGTCGGTTTTGCCTATGACGGAGACGCCGACCGCTGTCTTTGCGTAGACGAGAAAGGAAACGTTATTTCCGGCGATCATATTCTTTATATATACGGCCGTTACATGAAAGAAAGAGGAAAGCTTCTGGCAAATACGGTGGTAACTACGGTAATGTCCAATTTCGGTCTGTACAAGGCGTTTGACGAGATCGGAATAGGCTATGCAAAGACAGCCGTAGGCGATAAGTACGTTTACGAATATATGAAAGAAAACGGCTGCCGTCTCGGCGGCGAACAGTCGGGGCACATTATTTTTTCAAAATATGCGTCGACCGGCGACGGAATTCTCACCAGCCTTAAAATTATGGAGGTCATTATGGCAAGGGAAAAGCCTCTCAGCGAGCTTGCCGCTCCATTTACAGTGTACCCACAAGTGCTTGAAAACGTAAAAGTGAAAGACAAGAGCGCGGCTCAGTCCGATCCGGATGTAAAGGCCGCTGTGAACGAAGCCGCCGCCTCGTTGGGCGAATCGGGAAGAATTCTCGTTCGTGAAAGCGGAACAGAGCCTCTTATCAGGGTTATGGCAGAAGCGGAAAACGAGGAGATATGCCGCGTTCACGTTGGCAGGATAATTGATGTTCTTAAAGATAAGGGGCATTTGGTATAAAGAGCGGGGGGAGGTAATGGGGAATGAGTAGTTATGGCAGAACAATTCTGCCCCATTGCCTTTGACTTCTAATTCGGAACTAACAGCCCTGGAATGACTGAAAATGATCTCTCTTGCTTTTGGTTTATTATAGGAGGATCTAATTATGAAAAAACAGGTCTACAATCCTTTTTTACCCCTTGATGAATATATTCCCGATGGTGAACCGCATATTTTTGGAGATAGGGTTTACCTTTACGGTTCTCATGACTGCGAGGGGGGGAAGACTTTCTGCATGAGGGATTACACTGTCTACTCCGCTCCTGTGGACGATCTGTCGGACTGGCGCTGCGAGGGCGTTATCTACAAAGCAAATAAGGATCCCGGATTCAGCGAGCGTCCCTATATGTACGCACCTGATGCTGTGCAGGGCAATGACGGAAGATACTATTTATATTACTGTATGTCCGGCGAGCGCGGCTTCGGCGGATATTTCGGGCCTGTTTCAGTCGCCGTATGCGATACGCCTGCCGGAGAGTTTGAATATCTTGGATACGTTCACTATCCGGACGGTACGCCTATGAAGAAATATGTATGCTTTGATCCCAGTGCGCTCAATGACGACGGTACTATCCGCATTTATTACGGAACTCAGTACATGAACGAGCCGAATGAGGCGCTTGCTTCCGACAGCGAAAAGCTTGCAGCGGTGCAGAAACGATACGGCAAGACAGCGGAGGAGATTCTCGGAACGCCAGATAATGTAAACGGAGCCTGCATGGTTGTTCTGGAGGACGATATGCTTACCGTCAGGGAGGATGCAAAGCATATTATTCCCTATGACGCAGATTTTGGAGGACATGAATTCTTTGAGGCAAGCTCCATGAGAAAAGTTGGAGATAAGTATTATTTTATCTTCTCATCTCAGAAAAATCATGAGTTGTGCTATGCTGTCAGCGATTATCCCGACCGTGATTTCGTTTTCGGTGGAACTATTGTCTCCAACGGCGATGTAGGAGTAAATGGAGTTACCGAAGATAAGCGCATGAATATGACAGGTACTACTCACGGAAGCATAATTGAAATAAACGGTCAGTGGTATGTATTCTATCACCGTCTTACCCATAAATCGGACTACAGCCGTCAGGCATGTGCGGAGCGGATCTTTATTGAATCCGATGGAAGCATAAAGCAGGCTGAAATAACATCCTGCGGACTGAACGGAAAGCCTCTTGCGGGCAGGGGAACATATCCGGCGCCTATCGCCTGCTGCATCACGAACGGAAAAATGCCGCACGGCTCAAATAGCATTTACACCTGCCGCTTCCCTAATGTCACACATTCTGATAATGAACGTTATATAGGGGAGATATGCGATAATACCCTTATCGGGTTCAGATACTTTGAATTCTCCGGCACAAAAAAACTGACAGTAAGCGTCCGCGGAACAGGAAGCGGCATTATCGGCGTATATACGGAAATCGGCGGGGCTGCTGCCGGGGAAATCGCAGTTTCTGCTTCTGAGAAGTGGGATTCGGTTCAAGCGACTGTCAGCATTCCTGACGGAGTTTATCCGCTGTATCTGGTGTACTGCGGAACGGGAGAAATATCTTTGAGGGACATAACTTTGTCATAAAAAGTTTTTGTCGATATTGGCAAATCATTAAGTTCGCTTTTGTAAATATTTGGCTAAATACTGGAAAATGAAGGGATATGAGAAAAAAATATTGACGAAAAGGGGGAATAGTGCTATAATATCATGTGTAGAAAATGATGTCTTTATCAGCGCATGAGAAAAATGGAGGATAAAATGTCTAAAAAAGAAGAACGTAACCTTAACGTTACAATAAAAAATGATTTGGATGACGACGGCGGCGCAGTGCTTTCACTTTCCGGTCTCGGAAGAGGACTTAAAAAATATTTTCTTCCTTGGCTGATCGTGGCCGTTATAGCTTTTGTTTGCGTGGCGGGAGTAAAGTCGGTAAATGTTTTAAGGCATAAAACTCCTCTCAGAGCTTTAATAAGCTTTAATTACGACGGCATTGAAAAGGGTCTTGATCCTGCCGGAAATACATTTGACGTCAATTCAGTAAAAAATGTTCAGGTTATTTCCGCTGCTCTTGTGGAAAATGATGTGAATATTGAGAAAGCCGACGCAGTAAGGAACGCTGTTACCTTTGAAGGCGTTATTCCGCAGGATGCCATTGATAAGATGACCGTTTACCAAAGCGTTTATGAAAAGGCTCAGAACGGAAATCTGCCTGCCGCACAGGCTATGCTTGACGTTACTTATTACCCTACGCAGTTTAAGGTGACTTTTAATTACGGAGCTACGGGAATTTCAAGAGCAAAGGCCGTGCAGGTGCTGAATACGATGCTTGAAAACTACCGCAGTTATTTCTTTGAACAGTACGGCTACAATAGATCTCTTGGTCAGTCTCTTTCGGCTGTAAGCTATACGGATTATGACTACAGTGAGGCTGTCGATCTGTTTAGAGTCAATCTTAATACTCTTTCCGATTATGTAAAAGCGATTTCAAGCACAGATAAAAACCAGTTTCGTTCAAACGCAACAGGCGCAGAAGGTGAAGAAGGTCTGACAGGATATACCTTTGGCGATATATCACAATCTATTGATGCAGTAAAGAGAATAGATCTTGCAAAAATTTCTTCGTATGTAACCGTAAATAATGTTACAAAAGACAAGACGGCGACTATTGCGTATTATCAGTATAACATAGACGAACTGTCGCGTGAAAGGAATGCATATGAGGAAAGACTGAAAAACCTTAAGGCTTCTATCGACGGTTATAAAAAGGATACTGTTCTGGTAATGAGCGGCACTGACGGTTCAAGTCAGGAGCTTTCACAGGCTTCTGAACAGTATGACAAGTTGGTAGAGCGTTATGACAACGTTGCAACACAGCTTGCTAATGTTAAGCAGGAAATAAATATGTACACTCAGCGTAAGGAAGGTCTTGAAAAGGGTAAAGAGGGAACTCCGGAAATGGCTGCTTACGCCGATGAGGAGCTTGCAAAGCTGAATGACAAGCTGAATCGTCTTATTGAAATTACGAGGGTCACTTCCGAGCAGTATTATGAGACAGAGGAATTTGAAAATGCCTATAGTATACTTGTTCCTGCTGTAAATTCTAAGATCGACGTTATTAAGACAGTTATTCATAATTCTTTTATGCCGATAGTTATAGTTGAGATTCTTATTGCTGTGCTGTATATTGCAGCTGCATTTATTTCCGCAATTATAGATGAGAACCGTAAAAAGGCTGCTGTGGGAGCAGAAGATGATTCTGATGACAGCGAAAGCGGCGCAGAGGAAGAGAATTCTGCGGAGAAAGGATCTGAGGAGAATTTCGGGAATAAGAAAAGTTCTGAAAAGAGCAAAAAGTAATAATTAATTAGATCGGTTTGGAAGATACTGAACAGGTCTGTTAAAAAGGGCGTCCGGCAAAATGGACGTCCTTTGGTTTAAAAAATTTATAGGAAAGGTTTATTATGGATAATTCTGACATAGGTAAAATTATACTTGTTGTAGTAATGATGATTTTTTCGGCGCTGTTTTCAAGTACGGAAACGGCATATTCCAGCGTCAATAAACTGAGATTAAAAAATTACGCTTCTCAGGGAGATAAAAAGGCGGCGCGGGCACTCAAGCTTGCAAATAAATTTGATGATGTTCTGACGGCTGTTCTTATCGGAAATAATATTGTGAATATTGCCACATCATCGGTAAGCACTCTTATCTTTATTGATCTGATAGGAAGCAACGGCGCGGCTGTATCTACGGTGGTAATTACTGTTTTGGTACTCGTATTCTGCGAGGTATTGCCTAAATCATATGCAAAAAAGAATGCGGAGAAGCTGGCTTTGATGTTTGCGGTTCCTCTTTCCTGTCTGGTAACGGTTTTCAAACCCTTTGTGATTGCTCTCAACGGGTTGTCGTCTATTATATCAAAAGGCGGAGACGATTCGCCCAGCGTTACCGAAGATGAGCTTAAATACATGATAGACGAGATAGAGGAACAGGGTGTTATCGAGGAACAGGAAAGCGAACTGGTAAAAAGCGCACTGGAATTTGATGAGATTACTGTCAGCGAGATTCTTATACCGAGAGTAAAAGTGGTAGGCGTGGAGATAGGAATGAGTCTGGAGGAAATTCAGGAGCTTTTCATTACCGAAATGTATTCCCGTTTGCCGGTTTACGAAAAAAGTCTGGATGAAATAGTTGGAATGATTACTAATAAAGCTTTTTTCAAAATGAAAGCGGAAGGCGGAAGGGATATACGTTCTGTCATTCAGGATGTTCCCCATATCGCAGATACTAAGCTTATCAGCGAGGCTATGCGCGATATGCAGCGGTCAAAGGTGCATATGGCTGTTGTTACCGACCAGTATGGAGGTACAAAGGGCATAGTGACCCTTGAGGATATTATAGAGGAACTTGTCGGTGAAATTTACGATGAGGATGATGAAATCGTCAGCAGTATCAGAGAAATTTCCGCAGGCAAATATGAGGTGGACGGAGATATGAGCATCAGCCGCCTTTTGGAGCAGCTTGACCTGGATGATGATTTGATACAGACGGACTACACTTCTGTGGGCGGCTGGGTGACAGACGTCATGGAGCATATTCCGGAATCGGGTGAAACGGCTGAAACGGGAATTTTCCGCATTACAGCCGCTGTCGTGCAGGAGCAGACAGTGGAAAAGGTGATATTAGAGGTCGTGGACGTTCAGGATGATACCACGGATGAAAAATCGGATAAATAATAATATTTCTTTAGTCTTTTAAAAAGTCTGATATGTTACGGAGACGCCTTCATTTGCAAGGCGTCTCCTCTTTCAAAGTGCTGCCGCCGATATTTAAAGCATTTTAACCAGACTTTAGCTTTGTGTGAAAGCAAACCAATAGTGCCGCAGAGGGTGGAACGAGCCTGCGGTTGTGAGCGAGAACCGACTGTACGTACTTCTGTGTTTTTTGCACAGGGTAACAGCGGTTATTTTTTTATGACTATAAAATAGATTTTGTTTTTTTAAATTCCTGTTGAAGGAAATATTTTCTGTTTGGCACTCACCCTAATTCTTTAAAATCCCCCTTATGGGGATTTTAAAGAATTAATAATGGGTTTCCAAAGGGGATTTACTTCCCTTTGGCAGGGGGGAATGGGGACAGAGTACCCCTTCATGAACATGAATAGAAGCAAATGTTGTTGCCGTGGTTTTTTGCAATATTACTATTGACATTGAAGTATATACTATGATATAATTAAATGATACAATGGAAAATTATGCTTTGCAAGGAGTTTTACATGAATACAATAAAGGAATTGTATGCATACAGGCAAATGATATTCAGCCTTGTGAAAAAAGACTTGAGAGGACGCTATAAAGGCTCGGTTCTTGGCTTCCTGTGGACGTTTATCAATCCTCTGCTTCAGTTAGTGGTATATACGGTGGTGTTCTCATTTATTCTTAAATCGAATATCGAACGCTATTATCTCTACCTTTTTGTTGCGCTTATCCCCTGGATATTCTTTTCTTCCGCTATAACTGTAGGTGCCTCCTCGGTGGTCGCACAGAAAGATCTAATAAAGAAAATCTACTTTCCGCGCATGGTCATTCCGATTTCCTACGTTACAAGCAGCTTTGTCAATATGCTGCTCTGCTTCATAGTGATCTTTGCGGTGATTATCATTACCGGGGCTGGTATCAATTTCGCTGCGCTGCTGGCGCTTCCGGTTATAATGGCAGTGGAATATCTTATGGCTCTGGGAATGGCTCTGCTCACATCCGCTATAACTGTTTATTTCAGGGATATGGAGCATATTCTCGGCATTTTTTCGATGATGTGGATGTATATGACGCCGATCATGTACGATAAATCAATTGTGCCGGACAGGCTTTTGCCAGTGTTCAACCTTAACCCTATGACCCATGTTATAGAGTGCTACAGAACTGTGCTTTACAATAAGGCAATGCCTGATTTTTCCTCGCTGGTTTCGGCTGTAGGCTTTGGTTTGTTCTTCTTGATACTGGGCTGCGTGGTTTTCAACAAACTTCAGCGTCATTTTGCGGAGGAATTATAAATGGCTGTGAATGATATTGCAATTGATGTAAACAATATAACCAAAAGCTTCAAGGTTTTTCTGGATAAAGGTTCTCAGCTTAAAGAACGGCTGTTGTTCCGGAAAAGGAGCCGCTATGAGGAGCGCAGGGTGCTCCGCGGCATAAGCTTTCAGGTAAAAAAGGGAGAAGCTATAGGGCTTATCGGTCATAACGGCTGCGGAAAATCCACTACTCTTAAACTGCTGACAAAGATAATGTTTCCTGACACGGGCACAATAACCATGAACGGCAGGGTTTCCAGTCTTATCGAGCTTGGCGCTGGTTTTCACCCCGATATGAGCGGACGTGAGAATATCTACACCAACGCTGCAATTTTTGGTCTGACAAAAAAGGAGATCGACGCCCGTCTGAAAGATATTATCAGTTTTTCGGAGCTTGAGGAGTTTATTGATAATCCCGTCAGGACTTATTCATCGGGGATGTATATGCGTCTGGCTTTTTCAGTGGCGATAAATGTAGATGCGGATATACTTCTCATCGACGAGATTCTTGCGGTGGGCGACGCAAACTTTCAGGCAAAGTGTTTTAATAAGCTGAAAGAGATAAAAGCTCACGGCACGACTATAGTCATCGTTTCTCATTCGCTGGGACAGATCGAGCAGATTTGCGATCGTTCCGTCTGGATCCATGAGGGACTTATCAAAGCCGAGGGAGCTCCGAAGGAGATCGACCTTGAGTATCTTGATTTCATGGGCAGAAAAATGCAGGAGACTGTCGGAAGAGAGCTTGAAAACAGTAGTCCGGATGACGACGCTCCCGATAACGATAAAGAAGAATCTCCATCGGATACTCCTCAGGAAAGTTCTAAACGCTGGGGAAACGGCGATGCAAGGATAAAAAGCGTCAGGGTGTATACGCCTGGCGGCTTACAGCAGAGAATTTTCAGGACAGGGGAGACGGTGACGTTCCGGCTTGATTACACGGTGAAAAGGGCTGTGGACGACGCAGTTTTCGGTATAGGGATATTTAACCGCGAGGGAGTTCAGTGCTACGGCGTTAATACCAGAATAGACAAGCATGAGAGGTTCCGGCTGGACCGCAGCGGCAGTGCGGAAATTGTCCTGGAGGATGTACCGTTGTTAGCCGGAGAGTATCTGATAGATTTTGCTATCGAGACAGGCGACGGAATACCCGTGGATTATTACCGTGAGGCCTTTAAGCTTGAAATGATAAACCCTGTCGGAGATGTTGGTATCGCCAGAATAAAGCATAATTGGCAGATACACTAATTATCTGGGAAACTTTGTCACCGAATTGTCAAATATTTTTTATTTTAGAGGTACAATACATGAGCAATACAAGCGAGTACATTGAAAAGAAATTTCACGGCGGTTTTTTTGCTCTTCTGCGCCGTTTGTTTTTTGGTTCTGTTTTTAAGGGATTTGCCGCCGTATCACAGGACATAGAGCTTATAGGCCAGCGTGCCGGAGATATAGAAAAGGCTGTCTGCGGCATTCAGGAACAGATTAATGCGCTGCGTGAGCGGCTGGAATCCGAAACAACAGCGGGCAGGGAGTCGCTGGAACGCCTTGGCAGCCTCGAAGCCCTGACAGCTGCTCTGCACGGCGACCTTGAAACGGTAAGCGTAAATCTGAGAAATAACAACGCCGCAATTGAAAGACTTTCGGCAGACGATGAATTTGTCAAGCTGAAGCTTACTGTCATTGAAAAGGGCATGAAGAACAGGAGGAACGTTTCAGCGGCAAATAATGTCTCCCCGTCTGTTCCTGAATCTGTGACCGCAGCCGAAATCGGAGATTCCGAATATGACAATATTGACTACTTCGATTTTGAAAATCATTTCAGAGGTTCCATTGACAGCATTAAAAAGGCGCAGGAGATTTATCTTGAATATTTCAGGGATAAGACAAATGTGATTGATGTTGGCTGCGGACGAGGAGAATTCCTTTCACTTATGAAAGACAACGGAATTACTGCACACGGCGTGGATATTTATGAGCCTTATGCGGATTACTGCAATATGAAAGGACTTTCCGCCATATGCGGCGATGGAGTTGATTTTCTGTCGAAGCAGGAAAGCGTGGACGGTATTTTTGTAGGACAGGTAGTGGAGCATCTTAAGACCAGAGAAATAATCAGGCTGTGCAGCATTGCCTATGAAAAGCTTTCGGAGGGCGGATGTATCGTTATCGAAACGCCCAACCCCACGTCTCTGGCAATATATACCAACGCCTTTTATATTGATCCGTCCCATATAAAGCCGGTGCATCCCCTTACCATGAAATACTTTCTGGAAAAAGCCGGGTTTACTGAAATTGACATTGTTTACACTGAGCACAGCAGACCGCCTTTTAAGATACCGGAGCTGAATATAGAGGGCGCAGGAGAATTTAACAGTGCAATGAAGAATGTTTCCGAGCTGCTTTACGGCAGTCAGGATTACGCTGTCATAGCAACAAAATAAAGGATGAAATAAAATGGAAAATAAAATAAATATTGAAGAAATAATGGCGCAGATAAAGCGCGAAATAGAGGAGAAAGGACTTACCGCTGATATGCTAAGCTTCGAGGATGTGCCCTATAAAAAGCCAGTGCAGATCGAAACGGACGGAGCGGCGTCTTTGTTAGCGGCTGACGAGTCGCTGGCATACGTCAACGCCCACCACTTTGTGCAGCCGTATAAGCCGCTGTCCGGAAATCCTATAAAGGTCTTTTTCAAAAAGGTCATCCGTAAGCTGATGAAGTTCTATGTAGAACCTGTGGTTTTTGAACAGAACAGCTTCAATGCGTCTGTTACAAACGTACTTAACGTCATGAAAAACAATGCGGAAAGCTGTCAGGATGATGATATGACAGATGGGCTTCTGTCAAGGCTGGAAACGCTGGAGCTTTCTCAAAAAGAGCTTCGCGGCCGTATAGACTCTCTGGAGCGTGAAAATGCAGTTCTTCGGGAGGAGCTGGGAAAGCAGGAAATGTCATGAGGATAGTACAGCTTCTGCCTACAATGTCTTTCGGTGACGCAATCGGCAACGATACTATAGCTCTTAAAGGGGCTATAGCGAATATGGGTTTTATTTCCGAAATATATGCGGAAAATATTGACAAAAGACTGCCGTTTGATACAGCTAAGAGCATAAGCCGTCTCAGAGGTCTTAAAAAAGACGATATTTTGCTGTATCACAAATCTACTGGAACGGATCTGACATTTAAGATACAGGACTTTCCCTGCCGGAAGATCATGATATACCATAATATCACTCCTCCGGATTTTTTCCGCCCATACAGTGCTGCTGCGGCTTCACTTACAGAACATGGCTATAAGGGCGTTAAGCATCTGCGCGACAAGGTGGAATACTGCATAGCTGATTCTGAATATAACAGAGCGGAGCTTGTGAGTATGGGATATACCTGCCCTATTGACGTGCTGCCCATACTCATCCGCTTTGAAGACTACAGGCAGACCCCTGATAAGAGAATCATAAGCAGATACGGCGGAGGAAAACGCAATCTTATTTTTGTGGGACGTATCACCCCCAATAAGAAGCATGAAAACGTCATAAGAGCTTTTTGTCAATATAAGCGGCTCGATTCCGATTCAAGGCTGATACTGGTGGGGTCGTATACGGGCATGGAGAATTATTATCAGCGTCTGATAAAGTATGTCAAGGCTCTTGGTCTGGAGGATGACGTTATATTCACGGGGCATATAAAATTCAGCGAGATACTTGCCTGGTACCGCATTGCGGACGCTTTTGTATGTATGAGCGAGCACGAGGGCTTCTGTGTTCCTTTGGTGGAGTCGATGTTCTTTGACGTGCCGATCTTCGCTTATGACACCAGCGCGATTGGCGATACGCTGGGAGGCAGCGGCGTTCTGCTCGACAGCAATGATCCGATGTTTGTTTCAAGAGTGATTCACCGTGTTCTCAGTGATGAAACGCTGAAAAAGCAGATAATCGAAGGTCAGCGCCGCCGTCTTGAGGATTTTTCATATGACAGGATAAGAGGTATTTTTGAAAAGCAGCTCAGGGGATTTATAGAAAAAGGTGCGGCAATATGAAAAAAATAGGATTTGTTATTCCCTGGTACGCCGACGGTATACCGGGAGGAGCGGAAATGGAGCTTCGGGAAGTTGCGGGACACCTGCACAGCGCCGGAGTGCGGCTGGAGATACTCACCACCTGCGTTAAAGAGTTCGCTTCGGATTGGAGCAGAAATTATTATAAAGAAGGGCTTGACAAGACTGTAAATGGTATAATCGTTCGTCGTTTCAAGGTTCGCAAAAGAGACGGCGAAGCCTTCGACGCCGTAAACGCCAAGCTTATGAGCGGAAACAGCGTTACTCCGGAGGAGGAGGACGTTTTTCTTAATGAAATGGTCAACAGTCCCGATCTGTATGAGTATATAAGCGCGCATCACGACGAATACGCACTGTTTGTGTTTATTCCCTATATGTTCGGGACTACATATAACGGTGCAAAGATATGTCCTTATAAATCAGTGCTTATTCCCTGCTTCCACGACGAAAGCTACGCCCATATGAGCCGTTTTAAGGAGCTTTTTCCAAAACTGGCAGGAATGGTGTTTAACGCACGTCCTGAAGCGGAGCTTGCGGAAAGACTTTACGGCTTTTCAAAAAGCGGTACAAAAACCGTTGTTATGGGGATCGGCATGGATACGGATATTGTTCCAGATCCCGGCTCGTTTCGTGAAAAGTACGGTATAAAGGAAAAATTTATTCTCTATGCCGGCAGGAAGGACGAAGGCAAGAACGTTCACACACTTGTAAAATATTTTGCCGAGTATATTAAACGTCATGATACGGAGCTGAAACTTGTGCTCATCGGCGGCGGCTATATAGATCTGCCTGCCGGTCTGGTGCTGGACAAGCGGATAATCGATTTGGGCTTTGTCGACCGTCAGGACAAGTACAACGCCCTCGGTGCGGCTGAATTTCTCTGTCAGCCCTCAAGAAATGAAAGCTTCTCCCTTGTTATAATGGAAAGCTGGCTCTGCGGACGTCCTGTGCTGGTGCATGAGGACTGCGCCGTTACCCGTAATTTCGTATCGGAGGCAAACGGAGGACTTTACTTTTCAAACTACTTTGAATTTGAGGGCTGTACCGATTATATAATAGGCGGCAGCAACGCCGCATGGCTTATGGGAAGCAGCGGAAAAGACTATGTTATGCGTAATTTCGACTGGGATATTATTGTTGACAAGTACAAAAAATTTTTCAGGGAGATTACCGGAGAGAAGGATTAATGAAAAGGATCGCGTTGGTTAACCAAAGATACGGCGTTGAAGTAAACGGCGGTTCGGAATATTACACCCGTCTTATCGCCGAGCGCCTTACGGATGAATTTGAGGTGGATGTTATCACCACTAAGGCATTGGATTACACTACATGGGAGAATTATTACGATGCGGACGAGGAAGAAATAAATAGTGTGCATGTACGCAGATTTCCCGTGGAGGCCTGCCGCAGCGAGGATTTCAACAGCTTTAACGGAGCATATTTGGCACGGCTGGGCGCAGGAAAAGGAAATATATTTGAGGAAAAGCTCTGGTTTGAGAAGCAGGGACCCTATTCTCCCAAAGCGATAGAATATATCCGTGAGAACAAAGACCGCTATGACGCCTTTATCTTTGTAACATATCTTTACTACCTTACCGTTATGGGACTGCCCGAGGTCGCTGAAAAATCAGTATTCATCCCCACGGCGCACGAGGAACCTTTCATTCACTTCAAGACCTTTGAGAAGCTCTTTCCTCTGCCGAAAGCCTTTGTGTTTCTGACCAATGAGGAAAAGGCTCTGGTTAACAGGATGTTCCCCGATACGAAAAATATCCCCCATCAGGTTATGGGAACAGGCGTGGAAGTACCCGGAACTCCCGACGAAAAGGCTTTTCGGAAAAAGTTTGCGATAGACAGCGAATATATCATCTATGTGGGACGTATCGACGAGGGAAAAAACTGTCCGGAGATGTTTCGGTATTTTACGGAGTATAAGGCACGTCATCCCGAAAGCTCCCTGAAGCTTGTCCTTATGGGCAAGCCTGTGTGCAGGATACCTAAGCACGGAGACATAATCAGTCTGGGATTTGTCAGCGAGGAGGACAAGTTCAGCGGCATATCGGGAGCAAAGACTCTGGTTCTGCCGTCGAAATTCGAGAGTTTGTCCATTTCCGTTCTGGAAGCAATGACACTTTCCGTTCCCGTTATAGTAAACGGCCGCTGCGAGGTGCTTAAAGGTCACTGCACCAAGAGCAACGGAGGTCTTTATTATACGAATTATTTTGAATTTGAGGGAATACTTGATTATATTTTCAGTCATGATGCAGAATATGAAACGCTCCGGGAAAACGCCCGGCAATACGTCGAGAAGAATTATCGCTGGGACGTTATTATGGAACGTTTCCGGAATCTTTTAGATTAAGGGAGTAGATTTTTATATGAACACATTTACAGTTTTATGCATATTGGGTATAATATTTTCCGTAGGAACAGCCTGTATATGGCTGCGGAAAAGAGATATTGCGGAGATTGTCGTAATGGGCACGGCGTTCTTCTTTTTCACATATGTTTTTGGAAGCATGGCTCTGTTCGTTATCGACCGTTTTTCCCTTTTTCGGGCAGCGGCAGCGGCTCTTGTTCTGGATATTGCCGCATTCGGCGCAGTTGTTTCTGTTAGGAGGTCAAAGCCGTTTCGTCTGAAAAAGCTTGTCGATGTTGATTTCTCTGTGAAGAATATGCTTATTCCTTTGGCGGTATGTATAGCCGCTCTGCCCTTTGTTTCCGTAAAAAATGAAATTTTTGGCATGGGGCAGGATCAGGGAGTATATCAGATACAGGCGCTGAATTTCATGTATGACGACAATGCCCGTCAGAAGGATATAGAAGAGTATCATCTTCTGGAAGATCCGGAGGACAAGTCGCACTTTGAATATAAGGTATGGTCGCTGGGCGGTTATGATATTCAGAGCCGTAGTTATCCCAAAACGGTCTACGACTACGATGTAAGTCCCGTATCGGGCATTTTCCACGGTATTCCCACATATACTGCCATGCTTGCCATGTGGGGAACGCTTTTCGGAGCTGAGAACATGGCGGATATAGGAACGATATTCTTCATGCTCATGATTTTTTTGGTGTATTATGTCTGCCGCAATCTCAGGCTTAAACCGGCTTCAAGACTATGCGCCTGTACACTTGCCGCATTTGCTCCTGTGGTGCTCTGGGTGGCGAAATCCACGCTGACAGAGATGTTCCTTGCCGTTATAATGACCTCGTTTGCTTATTTTATCACCGATGACGAGCGGCCGGGTGAAAAATGGCTGTCCGTGATTCCCGCGGCGGTGTTTGGCTGCTACCATGTTTCTGTTTTCACTATGCTTCCCCTTTTTATAATGATTTACGGCGGAATGTACGTCTTTACCAGAGAAAAGCAGTATGCGCTCCTTACTCCGGCGGTGACGGCAGGATATCTTGCAAGCTTTTTCATGATGAAACAGGTACAGCCTATGTACACCATGAACAATTATCGTGATATCTTTGTGGGAGGAATTAACGTAGTCAATCTTACCAAAGTGATAACGGCGGTTTCTGTTGGACTTATCATTATTTCCTGCGGATTTGTATTCATTGTCTCACGGACAAATAAGGATTTCCGGGCTGCAAAATTCAGCAAAAAGCTTTCAGAAAGCCGTTGGTTCAAAATATTTGCGGCGGCTTTGCTTATACTCCCTATGTTGGTGATAATAGTCAATATGCTGAAGAAATATGATTCATGGGACGAGGCAAGCCATGCGGCCATTCTCGGATTCGGCGTGAACGCAGGATTGGTATTTGTTGCTTTGGGCGGCGTTCTTGCTCTGTTCAGCACTGGGCATTTCATTCAGAAGAATTCACGCCTCGTGATCTTTGTGATGTTTTTCTACTGCGTGCTGGTTTACTCGGCGTTTTTGCGTACGGAAATACAGTATTATTACTATTATTCACGTTATCTTGCGCCGTTTATCCCTATTGCGGTCATCTTTGCCGCGCTGTCTCTTGACAGAATGGGCGGACGGATAATGTACCCTGCTGCCGCACTGAGTATTGCAATAAATGTTCCGTTTATACGCTGGCAGAAAGAGGCAAAGGACGATACACGCATGGAGTGGAGCGTACTGGAGGATGTAATTGACTTAGTAGATAGAGAAGACTGCGTTGTTCTGTGCAGTAAATACTGCCCTGAGCTGTGGCTGCCGCTGAGGACTATTACAGGTGCAGACGTTTATCCTCTCAACGAATCAAATACGGAGCAGCTCATGAAACTTAAAGGCAGATATGGCAGAGTGTTCTGCATATCGGACAAGGAACTGTCGGAAGATGATTTTGTTATCTGCTACAAAAACGTGGTTAATCATTCAGAAGATGACGGCCACAATACGGGAGATTTTGTGCCCATGTCCCTTAAATATATGGAGGTTCAGGACGATATTTATGTATACTCCTACGAAAAGTACAAGCTTGTCTATGAGGCGTCAAAGGATTACAGCAATTTTACAGGATTTTCCGGGCTTGAAGGCAGCTTCTGCTGGACGGATCATAAGAAAGCGGAAATACGCGGAAAGCTTTATCCTGCCGATTATAAGGCTACGCTGTCTTTCGGAACGGTCATTCCGTTTGATTTTCTCGATATCGAGGAGCTCAGCGTGACTATGTACATGAATGACAGACCTGTGGGAACTACCGCCATAACGTCTGAAAACAACTGTACTAAAATTGTCTTTGATATTCCGGAAGAATTGGTAAATGAAGGTGAAAACATAATCGGCTTTGAGACCGATATGTGGAATACCTCCGATGTCAACCCCAACGATAGTCGTGTGGTGGGAATTCCTCTGGCATCTGTGGTCTTTGAAGAAACAGCGTGAAAGGGAGAAAATATATGAAACTAATAATACAGATACCATGCTACAATGAGGAGGAAACTCTTGAACTTGCATACAACGATCTGCCAAGGCATATCGACGGCGTTGACACCATAGAATATCTTATTATCAATGACGGAAGCAAGGATAATACCGCCGCAAAGGCCAAGGAACTGGGGTTTCACCATATTGTGAACTTCAAGCAGAACAAAGGACTTGCCAAGGGATTTATGGCAGGTATTGACGCCTGTCTCCATCTTGGCGCGGATATAATCGTAAACACTGATGCCGATAACCAGTACTGCGGTGCGGATATTGAAAAGATAGTCCGCCCCATTTTAGAAGAAAAGGCGGATATAGTTATCGGTGAACGTCCCATTGACCAGACCGAGCACTTTTCATGGAAGAAAAAGAAATTTCAGCATCTGGGAAGCTGGGTGGTCCGCGTGGCATCGGGAACAGAGATTCCCGATGCTCCCAGCGGATTCAGGGCGTATTCAAGAGAAGCGGCTCTCAGGCTTAATGTTGTCAACGAATATACCTACACACTGGAAACGATAATTCAGGCAGGCAACAGCAAAACCGCCATGACATCCGTGCCTATAAAGACGAATCCCGAAACAAGACCGTCAAGGCTTTTCTCCAGTATGTGGCGGTATATGAAGCGTTCTTCGACCGTTATCACGCGTTCCTTTGTTATGTATAAACCTCTTAAATTCTTCATGTCTATAGGAGCGATCCTCATGCTTATCGGCCTTGTGCTGGGAGTTCGTTTCCTGATATTCATGGGTATGGGAGAGGGCGACGGACATATACAGTCCCTCATTCTGACGGCTATCTTTATTATGATGGGCTTCCAGACCATAAACATGGGACTTCTGGGCGATACCATAGCGGCGAACAGAAAGCTTTTGGAAGACGTTCAGTACAGGGTAAGAAAGATGGAATGCAGCGGCGGTGATAACAATGAAAGAAAAGAACAGACTGAAAGAAATAACCTCTCTGAGTGACATAAAAAACAAGAGGATACTCTATATAGCCACGAAGAACGCCGATTATCTGCGGATAACTCAGGAGATAAGGATCCTGCGTGAGAACGGCAATGAGGTGACAGAAATAGTCTCGCCTTCAAAGAGCTATCCCAAACGGCTGTCTTATGTATACCGGGAGCTTTGGCGCGCAAATATGAACGACTTTGACATGACCTTTTTAGGATTTGCTCCCCAGCTCGTTATGCCTGTTTTCGGGATGAAACTGAGGAAAAAACCACTGATGATCGACTTCTTTATTTCTATGCACGATACTCTGTGCTGCGACAGAAAAAAGTTCCGTCCCAACGGGATAGCCGGTAAACTTCTGCACCGTATCGACAGAAGGACTCTTAAGGGCGTCGATAAGGCAATTTGTGATACCAATACTCATGGTGAGTATTTCTGCCGTGAATTTGGTTTTCCTGCGGAAAAAATGATAACCTTGTATCTTGAAGCTGACAGCAGCATATACTATCCTCGAAAGGCAGCCTCGCACGGTGCTTTCACGGTGCTTTACTTCGGAAGCGTGCTGCCCTTGCAGGGCGTTCCTGTGATTCTCAAGGCGATAGATATTCTCAAATACGAGAATAATCTGCGCTTTGTATTTATCGGACCTCTTGGGGATAATCCGAAAAAGGGCGAAAATATAACTGAATATATTGACTGGCTGCCTCAGGAGCAGCTTGCGGAGCGAATAGCGGATGCAGATCTTTGCCTTGCCGGTCATTTCAGCAGCGATATAATGAAAGCGAAAAGGACTATTCCTGGTAAGGCGTACATCTACCGCGCCATGAACAAGCCTATGATACTGGGGGAAAACATGGCGACTCACGAGCTTTACAGCGATAAACAGGACGGAATATATTTTGTCAAAATGGGAGATCCCGTCGCTCTGGCGGAGATGATCCTCAGAATAAAAAAGGAAACGGAAAATGAAAAAAATTGCTAAAATTGCAGGAAATCTGCTTATGATAGCGGCAATTGCTTTCCTGATAAAAAAGATTGCCGATATGGATGTCGATTTGTCGCAGCTGGGTTCGCCGGCAGTAATAGGAGCTTTCGGAATAAATTTAGCGGTACAGACGCTGCTGATCGCCGTGGGATGCGTTCCCTGGCTGGTATTTACAAGATCGCTTTCGGGCAAGAAAATTCCCTTTTCTGCTGCAATGCCTGTGTATACCAAATCCAACATTTATAAATATCTGCCCGGCAATGTTTTTCAGTATGTAGGACGGAACAAGCTGGCATTTGACATGAGCATAAGTCATGTTGACGTGGCGTGCGCTACCATTCTCGATATTCTGTTTTGCGTGTTCTGGACGGGAATTATCGCCGCTGTGCTTCTTGGCGGCAGGATAGCTGATCTTTTGGGCAGATATGGAAAGAATATCCTCATTGCGGGAGCTGCCGGAATTTTTCTGCTTGCGGCGGTAATTATATTTGTCCGTTTTAAATTCGGTGATAAGCTCAAGGAATATCTTTTACGTTATTCCAAGGCGCTGCTGCCGGAAAACAGAAAAAGTCTTTTTGCCGGAATTTTTTACTATCTTGTCAGCAATATACTTTCTGCGGCCATGTACTTTGTTTGCCTGCGGCTGGTTGTAGGCAGTTCGGCATCTGTCGGGGAACTTACGGCGCTGACGGGAGCTTTTATGTTTGCGTGGATAATCGGTTTTGTTACTCCCGGCGCTCCCGGCGGAATCGGTATTCGGGAGGGCGTAATGATATTTGTCTGTGGTCAGGCATATCAGGAGCGGATAATCCTTTTTGTATTGGTAACGCGTCTTGCCTCGACCCTTGCAGACATTTTCGCTTATGCTGCCGGAGCGGTGTATGCGCGAAAGGGAACAATGAGTCAGAGGTAAGGGGGAAAGAGAAGCGTAACGCTGAAAATACCACGTTCTTACCGCTTGTAATCCCAATAATAATATGATATAATATAATAGATGTGATTTCATAGGAGGAAGCGCTATGGTCGGATTTGAAAATCATATAGGAAAAATAACAATATCGGATGGATATATCACTGATATTGTCCGTCATACGGTAACAGACTGCTTCGGTGTTTCCGGGCTTTCCGGTGTCAACGCCTTTAAGCGTGCAGTGTCTGCGCTGACATTCGGCAGGGCATTCCGGAACAGCAGCGGCGTATCTGTCCGTACCGGCAGGAACGGCGGTCTTGTTATTGATCTGCATATAATTGTGAGTTACGGTACTAATATTTCTGCCGCTGTCGGCAGCATTGTCCACAACGTCTCCTTTTCTGTCGAAGAAGCTATAGGAGTTCCTGTGGAAAGAATTAATGTATTTGTAGATGAAATGCAGCCATAGTTGCCGGATAATGGAGGAAAAAAACTTGATAAAAGGATCTGTATTAAGGGACGCCGTTATATCGGCGGCAATAACTATAAACAACAGAAAACGGGAGGTAGACGAGCTTAACGTTTACCCTGTTCCGGACGGAGATACCGGTACTAATATGTCCATGACCATAGGAAATTCTATTGCCGAACTGAAACGCCTCGGCGATGATACACCGGTTAATCAGGTAGCAAAAACCACTGCTTCAGCTTTTTTAAGAGGAGCACGTGGAAATTCAGGAGTTATACTGTCTCTAATATTCAGAGGCTTTGCCAAGGGGCTTGAAGAATGTACCGAAGCAGGCTGCGAGGATTTTGCAAACGCTTTGAATCTTGGCGTTGAGGCCGCATACAAGGCTGTTATGAAGCCGGCCGAGGGAACTATTCTCACCGTTGTCAGAGCCGCTGCGGAAAAGGCAAAGGAAACGGCGCTTTCTACCAATGATACGGTAATGTTCTGGAACGCCGTGTGCAGTGAGGCGGAAGAAACTCTTGCAAAAACTACTGAAATGCTGCCTCAGCTGAAGAAAGCGGGAGTTGTGGATGCCGGTGGAAAAGGTCTGGTTATAATCTTCCGTGCTATGACCTCCGTTTTTGAGGGCGGAGCAATTGCTGAATCAGAAGATCAGCCGTCGGATAACACCGGTGATGCCGATTCTTTCCGTACTGCCGTCAGTGAATATGACGACGAGATCAATTATACATATTGTACCGAATTTATGGTGGAAAAGAAAAAGGATTGTCCCGATGTTTTTATGCTTCGCGCATATCTTGAGACTATCGGTGACTGCGTTGTTGTGGTTGACGATGAGGAGATAATCAAAGTTCATGTTCATACTGACAATCCCGGAAACGCACTGCAAAAAGGGCTTGAATTTGGCTGCTTTATCAACGATCCCAAGCCCAAGATTGAGAATATGCGTTTGCAGCATGAAAATAAAGTCAAAGAAGCTCAGACTGCCGAGGAGGAGGGCTTTACTCCTGCGGAACAGGAAAAGGATTTCGGCTTTGTTGCCGTTGCCGCCGGTCATGGGCTGGAGGCAATGTTTACCGACTTGGGAGCAGACGTTGTGGTAAAGGGCGGTCAGACGATGAACCCTTCTACGGACGACATTCTCAGAGCAATAATGAAAACGCCGGCAAAGACGGTTTTTGTTCTTCCGAACAACAAGAATATCATTATGGCTGCGGAACAGGCCGTAAGGCTTGCGGACAGAAAGGTATGCGTGCTTCAGACAAGGACTATTCCCCAGGGTATTTCCGCAATGCTTGCCTTTGACGAATCACAGAGCCTTTCTGATAACCGTTTGAATATGACAAAGGCTTTTGAAAAGGTAGCTACGGGACTTATCACCTTTGCGGCAAGAGATTCGGAGTTTGAGGGCAGACAGATCAGGGAGGGCGAGATCCTTGCTCTTGACAACGGCAAGCTTTCATTTACGGAGAGGGATATTAACAAGGCGGCTATCAAGCTGACAAAGAAGCTGGCTAAAGGCGACGCAAGCTATGTTACTTTGATCTACGGCGCGGACGTTACCGAGCAGAATGCCGAGGAGCTTCGCCGTACTATTCAGTCAAAAGTAAGCGACAAGATAGACGTTATGCTTGTAAACGGCGGACAGCCGGTGTATTACTATATTATTTCAGTTGAATAAAGCGAGGTAAATAAAAATGGCTAAGGAAAAAAAGGTTACAGAAATTACGTCAATGGACGAAGATTTCGCACAGTGGTATACGGATATATGCAAAAAGGCGGAGCTTGTGGAGTATACCAGCGTTAAGGGATGCATGGTTATCCGTCCCTACGGATACGCTATATGGGAGAATATTCAGCGTATTCTTGACGGTATGTTCAAGGAGACAGGGCATGAAAATGTTTGCATGCCTATGTTTATTCCCGAAAGCCTTCTTCAGAAGGAAAAGGATCATGTTGAGGGATTTGCCCCGGAAGTTGCATGGGTGACTCACGGCGGAAGCGAAAAGTTAGAGGACAGGCTTTGCGTCCGTCCTACATCCGAAACGCTTTTCTGCGAGCACTATGCAAATATAGTTCATTCGTACAGAGATCTGCCTAAGCTGTACAACCAGTGGGTAAGCGTTGTAAGATGGGAAAAGACGACTCGTCCTTTCCTCCGTTCAAGGGAATTTCTCTGGCAGGAGGGACATACCATTCATGCTACTGCTGAAGAGGCTGTTGAGGAAACAGAGCGTATGCTGAATGTGTATGCGGATTTCTGTGAAGGAGCGCTTGCAATGCCTGT
>CAJTWQ010000011.1 GCA_910579835.1 uncultured Ruminococcus sp. | reverse complement strand
TAAAGCTATATATTGTGTTGCTTCGTGAGAATATTGGAGTTTTGCTCATCCCTAATTCTCTGTTAAAAGGAGGTGGAAAAATGACAGCAAAAGAAGAATTTATTTCTATCTATACCGAGAATATCAAAAGAGACGGAGCCGACAAGCTTCTGGATTATCTGAAAAAAAGCGATTTTTTCACGGCACCTAGCAGTACCCGATATCACGGATCTCATGAGGGCGGGCTTGTCGAACACAGTGTAAACGTATATCACTGCCTTAAAGATTACCTATCACGCCCCCGTACCAAGGAGCTTTACGGTATGAATTATTCCGAGGAGACTATCGCAATTGTCGCACTGCTTCACGACCTGTGCAAGGTAAACTTCTACACGGTGGAATACAGAAACCGAAAGAACGATGACGGTGTTTGGGAGAAATACCCCTGCTATACTATTAACGATACACTTCCATACGGTCACGGCGAAAAATCAGTTTACATAATTTCAGGATTCTTTTACGGCGAAAACCGGCTCTCAAGGGAAGAAGCCTTTGCTATCCGCTATCACATGGGATTTTCCGGTACGGAGGATAAAAATATTATTGGCAGAGCTCTTGAAATGTATCCTCTTGCCTGTGCTCTCAATGTTGCCGATATGGAGGCATCCTATTTTATGGAGGGAAGCAGGCATGACGCCTGATTCCTGAATTACCCTTACGCACTTATAACCGCAGGTCGACGCCTAGCTTCTTAAAGCGGCGGTCAGCTCTGCTTTGTTTAAAGCAGAGCTTCGAAGTTTGTGCGCACAAAAAACGCTGGTCCGGACATTGTAACGGACTTGTAATTTGGGGCGTTAGCCAAATCAAGCGTCACGCCCGCTTCTTAAAACTCTTGTTTCTAAAAGGAGATATAATATTATGAATTGGTATGAAAACGCAATAATCTATCATATTTATCCGCTCGGATTCTGCGGAGCGCCTAAATTCAATGACGGCGGCGAGGTTTGCTACCGTCTGGATAAGGTTCTCGACTGGATTCCGCATCTTAAAGAAATGAATGTTGACGCCGTTTATTTCGGTCCCGTTTTTGAATCTGTTGAACATGGCTACGATACCATTGACTATAAAAAAATTGACAGGCGTCTGGGCGATAACGATTCATTCCGCAACATCTGCAATAAGCTTCATGAAAACGGTATAAGAATCATTCTGGACGGTGTATTCAACCATGTCGGCAGAAAATTCCCACAGTTTGTGGATATTCAGGAAAAGGGGCAGGGCAGCGGCTACTGCGGCTGGTTCCAAAATCTGAATTTCGGTGGTTCTTCTCCCTGCGGCGATCCTTTCTGGTACGAGGGCTGGAACGGTCACTACAATCTTGTAAAGCTTAATCTTCGCAATGTGGGCGTGTGCGATCATCTTATCGACGCCGTAAACTACTGGATAGAGGAATTTAAGATTGACGGTATACGCTTTGATGCTGCCGACTGCATCGACTTCGACTTCTTTAAGAGAATAAGAAGCTTCTGCAAGGGTAAGAAATCTGATTTCTGGCTTATGGGAGAAATAATTCACGGCGATTACAACCGCTGGGCAAACCCCGAAATGCTGGACAGCGTAACAAACTATGAATGCTACAAGGGGCTTTATTCCTCTCACAACGACAAGAATTATTTTGAGATCGATTATTCAATCAACCGTCAGTCCGGTGCAAACGGCGGTATTTACAGAGGAATTACTCTTTATAACTTTGTCGACAATCACGATGTGAACCGTCTTGCAAGCACGGTAAGCAATCAGGCATATCTGCCGCTTATCTATACACTCATGTACACAATGCCGGGAATCCCCTCGATTTACTACGGCAGTGAATACGGCGTTCAAGGCAGAAAAGAAAATAATTCCGATGATAATCTTCGTCCATGTCTCCATCTACAGGATATGGGCAGAGAAAATATATCTCTTTATAATCATATCGTCAAGCTTGGACGCATCTACCGTGCATATCCTGCACTCCGTACCGGCATATATGAAAGAGTTATGATTACAAATCAGCAGCTCCTCTTTAAGAAGAGTCAGGGGGATCAGACGGTTTATGTAGCTCTTAACCTTGGCGATTACGAATTTGATCTCAGCTTCGGCACTCATCTTCCTGCACTGGTTGATGTTATCAGCGCAAAACCGATTCAGGCGGACAACGGCAGTGCATATGTCAAAATGCCGCCATATTCCGCAATGATTATCGTTTCAGATGACATTGTCAACATCGAGCCGGAATCCGCTCCTGCAGAAATTATTCCTGAGGACAAGGATACTGAAATTGTTGAAGGCGCTAAATACCGTCATTTCAAAGGCGGTGAATATCAGCTCATTGCCGTTGCACGCCACAGCGAGAACAACGAAGAGCTTGTTATTTACAAGTCGCTGTCCGACGGACAGATCTGGGCAAGACCTAAGTCTATGTTTATAGGCAAGGCAGGAGACGTAAGAAGATTTACTAAAATAGACTGATATTTCAAATTATAGTTAAAATCTTCCTAAAAACGCCGCTTTTGCCATATACAAAATCTTTAATAAGATCCATTGAATAATCGTGATGGTTCAGGCAATAATAAGATTGCAGGGGAAAATCATGATCCCCGACGTTTCACTCTTTATAAAGCTGCCTGTTCTCCGCACAACTGGCCGCTTCAGAGTGACAGCGGCTGTGCGGAGAAAGGTCTTATTTATGAGCAAGAACAAAAACAATTTCAATGACAAGAACAACAGCAGCTCACAGAACAAGAACTCTAACAACGGAGCTTCTGATAAGAACTCCAGCAACAACTATCAGGACAGGAATTCAAACAGCAATTCCAACGACTGATAACCAGCCGAGCATCGGCAAAAAGGGACTGTACTAATGTACAGTCCCTTGATTTATTGTTACAGATTATTCAGCGTCGTCCTCAGCTTCATCATAATCAGCTTCGTCCTCTGCATCCTCAAGAAGAGCACGCATAGAGATGCTGATTCTGTGAGAATCAGTGTCAATATCAATAATTTTAACATCAACCTCATCGCCTACAGTAAGAATATCCTTAACGTTTTCAACCTTTCTGTCAGCGATCTGTGAGATGTGAATAAGACCGTCAACACCGTCAATAATTCTTGCAAAGGCGCCGAAACTTGTAATAGAAACAATAGTTGCCTTAACAATATCGCCTACATTATAGTTAGCTTTGAAGATTTCCCATGGATTGTCCTCTGCCTTTTTGAAGCCAAGAGAAATTCTGTTATCCTCACGGCTGAGATCCTTGATATAAACCTCAAGGGTATCACCGACAGCAACTACCTCGCTGGGATGCTTGATTCTCTTCCATGAAAGCTCGGAAATGTGAACCATTCCGTCAATGCCGCCAAGGTCAACAAATGCGCCGAAGCTTGTGAGGGACTTAACTTTGCCCACATAAACATCGCCTACGTTTGCATTATCCCAGAATTTAGCTTGAGCTTCCGCCTTCTTTGCATTCAGAACGGCCTTCATAGAACCAACCGCTCTCTTTTTGCCCTCGGTAACCTCAATGATTGTAAACTCAACCTTCTTCTTCAGAAGTTCGTCAAGCTCTGCTCCTCTAGGGAGACCTGTCTGGGAAGCTGGAATAAATACCCTTACCCCAAGATAGTTAAGTGTTACGCCCTTATTTACAATATGCTGGATGATGCCTTCAAGAACGGTGCCTTCCTGGTGCGCTTTTACGACAACATCATAACCGGCCTGCTCGTCAACCTTTCTCTTTGAAAGCTGGGCTGTACCCTCCGCATCGTTCACCTTGATAACGATGAGATCAATCTCATCACCGATCTTGACAATATCTTCAGTCTTCTTTGAAGGGTCGTCCGTAAGATCTTCAAGCTTTACATAGCCTGTATGCTTTGTTCCGAGATCAACGGTAATCTCAGTATTGTCTACGCTTACTACGGTTCCCTTGACCTTCTCTCCTGTATGTATTTTTTTGAACGACTGATCGATTGCCTCAGCAAAATCAATTTCCTCGTCCTGAGCAGCTGTAATAATGCCATTTTCCGTCATAGTGGTTTGTACCTCCTTAATTATATAAGCAGGGGTAGATGCCCCCGCAGTAATGCCGATTTTTTCAGCATCGGGAATCTTTAATGACCGAAGCTCGTCCGAATTTTCAATATGGTACGTTTTGCAGTAACGGCTGCAAACCTCGTAAAGCTTAACCGTATTTGAACTGTGTCTGCCTCCGACTACCAGCATAATATCCGAATCCTTTGCAAGTTCAGCCGCATCGGACTGCCTTGTATCAGTGGCGCTGCAGATCGTATCCGAAATTTCAATATTTGGGTCGTTCTTCGGGATCACGTTTAAACACTCATCCCATACTACTATATTATACGTTGTTTGCGCCACAATTGCAAGCTTTTTTTTAAGATTTGTGTATTTTTTTTCAAAAAAGGCTTTTAGCTCAAAATCATCCTTAAAAACAAGGCAATTTTCGTCACAATGACCAACGATTCCCTGAACCTCCGGATGCGCTTCATCACCAGCAATTAGTACAAAGTAACCCTGTTTGGTTTTTTCAGCGGCAATCTTATGTATTCTTGACACAAACGGACAAGTTGCATCAAGCATTCTGTTCCCCTTTGCTGCTATCTGTTCGTAGATTTCCCTGCCGACTCCGTGAGATCTGATAACCACCGTCTCATCCGGTTTCAGCTCGTCCACAGAATCTATAATCCGCGCGCCCTTGGCTTTCATGTCGTTAACAACATCCTGATTATGGATAATCGGACCGAGGGTTGCCACCTTTGTATTTTTTTCAAGCTCCCTATAGACCATTTTCACTGCCCTGTCCACTCCGAAGCAGAATCCAGCCGATTTAGCAACAGTAACTTTACTCATCATCCGCCCTCCTGTCAGAAACAGCATTTTGTTCACCCTCCACGAGGCGCTTTATATCAGCCATATAACGATTTTTCAGTTTTACCAGCTGCCTTGGATTCGGAGCATCGCTTATTTCAACATATTCCGCCGGATCAATGGGTTCTCCGTAAAATACTTTTACCTTTGTCCGAAAACGCAGCTTTTCACCGTAAACGATGCCTACGGGAATGATAAGACAATCCGATCTTGCAGCGATAAGCGCAGCTCCGCTGTGCCCTCTGCCCACTTTTCCGTCTTTTGAACGAGTTCCCTCTGGAAAGATCATCAGACTGCGCTTATTATTCAGTTTTTCAACAGCTCTGTCTATAACGGCGGCGTCTCCTTTTCCTCTGGACACGGGAAACGCACCGAGAGAACTGATAAGAAGTGAAAATATTTTTTTCTTAAAAAGCTCCTCCTTGGCCATAAAAGCATATTTTCCACGGGCTCCTGCCCCTATCATGGGCGGATCGGCATAGCTCCGGTGATTTGAAGCGTAGATAACAGCCGTTTTCTTCGGAATATTCTTTCTGCCGATATACTTCAGATTATAGGCGATATGCATATATATCCAGACAAGCGCCTTACATATGTAATACATCAGCTCTCACTTCCTGTCTTTTCGTTGATTATTCTTATAATTTCTTCTGCCGACTGCTCCAGATCCAGATTTGTCGTATCTGCAAGAACAGCGTCTTCAGCCTGCCGTAGAGGAGCTGTATCACGGTGCGTATCCTGATAATCACGCCGGATAATATCGCTGAGAATATCCTCATAGGGCGGACAGTCTCCTTTCTCCGCAAGCTCTTTGTAACGCCGTTCCGCACGTTTCTCCGCCGATGCTGTCAGGAAAATTTTTACCTCCGCCTCGGGAAGAACTACTGTGCCGATGTCTCTGCCATCCATAATAACATTATTTTCGGCGGCTATTTTCTTCTGAGTTTCAAAAAGATAAGCTCTCACTGCCGGAATTGCTGAAGTTCGTGAAGCCACCATAGAGATCTCCGGAGTTCTTATAAGCTCCGAAACATCCCTGTTTCCTATAAATACCCTCTGAACGCCGTCAATAAATTTCAGTGAAATATCAGAATTTTTAAGCGCAGTCCCGATTTTCTCGTCAGGAATATTATTTTCCGTAATGAAAAGCGCTGCCGCGCGGTATAGCGCGCCGGTATCAACGTAAATATACCCCAGTTTTGCCGCCGCCATTTTTGCAACGGTGCTTTTTCCTGCACCGGCAGGCCCGTCAATTGCGATATTAATAGTTTTCATAATTTTCTCCTTAATTACATATTCATTGCCGCAGTATACGCCGTAGAAAAAGCGATCTGCAAATTAAATCCTCCCGTATAAGCGTCCACGTCAATAACTTCCCCTGCGAAAAAAAGCCCCGGAAGTAATTTCGATTCCATAGTTCCGGGATTAATTTCCCTTACCGACACACCGCCGCTGGTGATTATCGCCTCGTCCACCGGTCTGAATCCGGAGATACGCACCGGAAAAGCCTTTATGAGATTTCCGAATTTTCTTCGCTGTTCCCTGGTGATTCCGTTAACTTTCTGTTCAGGCGGAATGCCCGACAGCCTTACCGCCACGGGAATCAGCTTTGCCGGAAGCAGCTTTCTTATGCCGTTTGCAAAGTCGCGGTTAAGATTCTCTCCGAAATCACGCTGAATCCGCATATCAAGCTGTTCAACCGTCAGACCTGGCTTTAAATCTATTTTGAGGCTGTACCGATCTGGCTTCATATCTCTGATATGGGAGCTTGCACTGAGAACAAGAGGTCCTGAAACACCGAAATGTGTAAAAAGCATTTCACCTAATTCGCTGTAAATCGACTTTTCACGGTCGTAAAGAGTCAGAGTGACGTTACGGAGAGACAGCCCCATCATCTCGGCACAGTACTTATCAGGAGATTTAAGAGGAACAAGACTTGGCTTTATATCGGTTATGGTATGCCCTGCTGATTCTGCCAGCTTGTACCCGTCGCCGGTCGATCCTGTGTTCGGATAGGATTTTCCGCCGCAGGCAATCAGCACAGAATTTCCGCTGAACTTCTCGTTTCCGGCAATTATTCCGCAGCATCGCCCGTTCTCTGAAATCAAACCTGTTACACGTTTTTGTATCAGCCTTACCCCAAGACGTTTCATTTCACGGTCAAGGGAATCGGCAATATCGTCCGCCCTGTCGCTGACCGGAAAAACACGGCTGCCGCGCTCTGTTTTAAGTGAAACGCCTAATTCTTCAAAGAACGCCATTGTATCAAATGCGTCAAAGGCGGAATAGGAGCTGTAAAGAAAGCGCGGATTAACAGGAATATTTTTCATATGCTCCTCAACAGAAGAATTATTTGTGACATTGCAGCGTCCCTTGCCCGTAATTCTCAGTTTTCGTCCTGTATAATCATTTTTCTCAAAGACAGTCACGGACTTTCCCAGTCTTGCCGATTGAACGGCAGCCATACATCCCGCAGCTCCCGCGCCGATAATTATAACATCAGTCATTTTTTTCAATCAGTCTGCGAAGCTTTTCACTCACAGCCCTCCGCCTTTCCTCTGTCGCATTGTGATCCACGGTATATCCGCATTCGCCGGGAATAACAACATCCCCCTCCTCTGCGTCTGCCGGAAGAAAACAGCGCATAATAATTTCAGTTCCGTCCTCTGTTTCAAGGACTGCTTTTTCATTTTCAAATCGGTCAATAATAATCATATATCTAATCCTTTTCCGTGCTGACAGTCAGTTTCTGACCGTCTGATGTAAAAATCACCGTTCCATTCAGGTCGGTACGGTAGATCTTGTCGGTATACCCGGCGGCAGTCTGCAAAGTTTCTTTATTCGGATGACCATATGAGTTTCCTTCTCCACACGATATCACCACATAATCAGGCGTTATAGCCGCCATAAACTTCTCCGAGCTTGAAGTATTGCTGCCATGATGACCTGCCTTATATACGTCGGCATGACGAAGATTTCCTGATTCAATCATTTCCTTTTCAGCCATAGCCTCCGCATCTCCGGTAAAAATAAATGTGTTTTCACCGTGAGTCGCAAATAACCCAATTGAATAATTATTGGTATTGTCATAGCTTTTACTGCACGGAGCAATAATATCAATTTCCGCATCGCCCAGTTTGATAGTTCTTCCCAGTTCTGCCTCCGTAAGCGAAAGTCCTTTTGACTCGCAGGAATCCAGAAACTTTTCGTAATATCTTGTAGTCGGAATACTTTTGCCCTCAAGATGCGGAATGATAATCTCTCCGATCTCAAAGCTATCGACAATTTTATACATACCGCCCATATGATCTGAATGCGGATGAGTCGCCACAACGTAATCAAGCTTTTTTACATCCTTGCTTCCAAGAAACTTGATAACGCCGTCAGTTTCTCCCGATTCTCCGCAGTCGATAAGCATATTTTTTCCTCCCGCGCTGAGAAAAACCGAATCTCCCTGTCCTACATCAATATAACATACCGTCAGACTGTCGTCCGGCAGCAGTTTGTCCTGCATGCGGTATTTAGCGGCTGCAAAAGAGATTATCAATGCAATAACCGCAAGCGGTATCATGATTTTTAAAAGTTTTATCCTTTTTTCCTTCGGCTGTTCCCGGAATCTCTTTTTAATCTCTTTGATGAACTTCTCATCTGCCGTGAATCTGCCTTTTCCGTTTTTCTTTGCCATGAGTTGTCACCTCCCTTTCTGCCGGAAATATCTTCAACAAGGCACTTCGGAGAAGAACCTATAAGATCGCGCCTGCCTGCAATTTTAAGAGCTTCAATGACAAGCTCTCTGTTCTGAGGCAGGAAGTATTGCAGCAGCGCTCTCTGCATAGCCTTTTCTTTAGCAGTTTTTGGTACAAATACCTCTTTCATAGTATAAGGATCGAGACCGGTATAGAACATACATGTAGAAATTGTTCCCGGCGTGGGATAAAAATCCTGCACCTGTTCCGGACGTATCCTGTTCTCTTTAAGGAACAAAGCAAGCTCCACCGCTTCTTTCAGCGTACTGCCGGGGTGAGACGACATGAGATACGGCACAAGATACTGCTCCTTTCCAATGCCCTTGGTTATCTCGTAAAAACGCTTTTGAAAGGTCTTGTACGCCTCTATATGCGGTTTTCCCATTTTATCGAGAACGGCAGCTGAACAGTGCTCCGGCGCAACTTTCAGCTGTCCGCTTACATGATGTTTTATCAGTTCCCGTATAAACTCGTCATTTTCGTCCTGCATAAGATAATCATAGCGTATTCCCGACCGGATAAATACCTTTTTCACACCCTTTACCTTTCGGATTTTCCGGAGCATTGTCAGATATTCACGGTGATCCGCTATGAGAGCCGGACATGGTTCAGGAGCAAGGCATTTCTTTCCCATACATAAACCATGATCAAGCTGCTTTTTGCAGGAAGTGTGGCGGAAGTTTGCGGTAGGACCTCCTACATCATGAATATATCCCTTGAAATTTGGCATTTTTGTAATTCTCTCCGCCTCCGCAAGCACCGATTCCTCGCTGCGGCAGGTAATTCGCCGTCCCTGGTGAAGAGCGATAGAACAGAAGTTGCAGTATCCAAAACAGCCGCGGTTATGAGTGATAGAAAAACGCACCTCCTCAATTCCTGGTACGCCGCCCTGAGACTCATAGGACGGATGAATTGCCCTTGTGTAGGGCAGGCTGTATATGTAATCAAGCTCCTCTGTGGTGAGGCTTAACGCCGGCGGATTCTGCACCAGCATCATTTTTCCGTGCCGCTGGATTATCGTTTTTCCGTAGACCTCGTCCTGCCAGTCATACTGTATCTTAGTCGCTTTTGCATACTCCGCCTTATTTTCGCTGACCTGTTCAAAGGACGGACACTGCGCTGCTCCCAAAGGGGTATTTACCGGCTCGGTCATGTAGCAGGTTCCCCTTATATCGTGAATTTGCGTTATTTTTTCGCCGGCTGCCAGACGTGTGCAAAGCTCTCTTATCTGATGCTCTCCCATGCCGTACATAAGCAGATCGGCGCCGCTGTCAGGGAGTACGGATGGACGCACTATATTATCCCAGTAATCATAATGGGCAAATCGGCGCAGAGACGCTTCCAGTCCTCCTATCGCTATGGGAACGTCACCGAAAATCTCTCGAAGCTTCCGGCAGTAGACAATAACCGCACGGTCGGGACGCTTTCCTGCTTTTCCTCCTGGAGAATAAGCGTCATCGGAGCGTTTTCTCTTCGCGGCGGTATAATGAGCAACCATTGAATCAATATTTCCGGCTGTTACAAGAAAGGCATATTTCGGAGCGCCGAAACGTATAAAATCATGGCTGCTGTTCCAGTCGGGCTGGGAGATAATACCTACGGTAAATCCCAGCGCTTCGATCAGACGCGTCACGATAGCTGCCCCGAAACTGGGATGATCTACATAGGCGTCGCCAGTTATGTATATAAAATCGAACTGTTTTATTCCCAGTTCTTCCATTTCTTTTTGTGTAGTAGGAAGAAATCCCTCGTACATATTTACCTCCTGTATAGGTGCGCGCAGCGCTCTGTGCAGCCGGTCAACACAGCTGCATATGATACGTCCGCATACCGGAATCTAACGCCAATTACAGATCATTTCTCCTGCATCCGCATTTTTCTCTCATCAAACTGCATTCTTGACATAAGAACTCTTCTGGGCTTAGAACCCTCGCTGGGACCGATAACTCCCATTTCCTCAAGCTCGTCCATTATTCTCGACGCTCTGGCATAACCCAGCTTCAGTTTCTTTTGCAGCATGGTCGTGGAGAGCTGTCCGTTATTTACGGCGACCTCGATTGCACGCTCTACAAAATCTCCGTCTGTAACGGCAGCAGTTCCGTCACTGTCTCTATCGCTGCCCTTCGTCTGCGGAACATAACTGTCAACCGCCTCTGTAATGGCGGTGTCATATACAGCCTGAACCTGGCTCTTTATAAAGGAAATGGTCTCTGAAATGTCCTTATTTGACGCAAAACAGCCCTGAACTCTTATAGGCTTGTTCATTCCTATAGGCATATAGAGCATATCGCCGTTACCAAGCAGCTTATCGGCTCCTGCCATGTCGATAATCGTTCTGGAATCCACCTGCGACATAACGGAAAGCGCTATTCTGCTGGGAATATTGGCTTTGATAAGTCCGGTGATAACATCAGTGGTAGGTCGCTGAGTTGCAACAACAAGATGCATTCCGGCGGCACGTCCCATCTGTGCAAGACGACAGATAGAATCTTCTACCTCCTTGCCTGCCACAAGCATCATATCCGCCAGCTCGTCAATAAATACAACAATCTGAGGCAGCTTTTCAAGCCCGTCCTGCCCGGCTATGTAGTTGTAAGATTTAAGGTCGTTTGCGCCTATTTCCGAGAATATCGTATATCGGCGCATCATCTCGTTTACGGCCCAGTTCAGTGCGCCTGCTGCTTTTTTTGCGTCTATGACAATAGGAATAAGCAAATGAGGTATCCCGTCAAATACCTTAAATTCAACCATTTTCGGATCGATAAGAATAAGTTTTACTTCATCTGGACGGGCGTTGTATAGAATGCTCATAATAATTGAACGGGTGCAGACCGATTTTCCCGATCCTGTTGTTCCCGCAATAATAACATGAGGCATTTTAGTAATATCGCCCAGAATAATATTTCCTGCAATATCCCGTCCTACCGCAAAGGTAAGCTTGCTCTTGGAACTGCGGAATTCGCTGCTTTGCAGTATCTCCCGGAGTGTTACCGTATCTTTATGTATGTTAGGAACTTCTATTCCCACCACAGGCTTACCGGGAACGGGCGCTTCGATTCTTACGCCCATAGCCGCCAGACTCAGTGCAATATCGTCCTCAAGTCCTCTTATTCTGGAAACTTTAACGCCGGCTCCGGGCTGAATTTCATACCGCGTAATAGACGGTCCCCTGAGAATGTCCTTGATCATGACCTCGATCCCAAAGCTTTTCAGTGTATTCTGAATTTTTTCCGACTTTTCGCGAAGCTCGGCAACGGCTTCGGCGCTGTTAGATCTCGTCTGAGGAGACGCAAGCAGTTCTACCGACGGAAGAATATACACCTGCTCCACAGGCGGCTCTTCTTTTTTCTCCTCCGCAGCCGGATTTACTGTACTGCTGATAACAGGAGTACTCTCCGCCGCTTTTGTTATAAGCTTTTCAAGGTTATCATCAACCCTTTCTGCTGATTTAGCTACCTTTTCAGAAACAGAAGTATCCTCGGTATTCTGGTTATAATGCTTTATCATACTGTCGGTCGGCAACGGAATATCCATAAGAAAGTCTCCGTCAGATGCATTTTCATCATTAACCTCCGAAACGCTTCTGCCCGATTTCACATTCCTGTTTCTGCTGTCAATTATGTTTATTGCTTCCATATCGGCGTCAAACTGACGCTTTTCCTTATCGTCATCAATATCGTCATCATCAAAGGCGTCTTCAAAATTGCCTCCCATAAGCATATTCTGAAATCCCTCAAGACAATTTCCCATAAATTTAAAGGGCTTTAAAAGAAGCCTGAAAAAATCTATAAGACCCCTGCCTGTAAGAAGCATACCGAAAACAAAGAACATTATCACCGTAATTATCTTTGCGCCCATTCCTCCGAATACGGCAAGAAGAGGACCTGCAATAAGAATACTTGCTACTCCGCCGCCCTTTACTTCGATGCCGTTTTCATAGAGTACGGTAAAGTGATTCCAAAAGTTCCTGCCCGGAAGCTCACCAACAAAAAAAATCTGCAATGCCGCCGAAAAAAGGAAAGCCATTGCAACTCCCCAGAAAGCCCTGCCGGTAACTTTTTTCTGACTTTTTTCCAGACCTATTAGAACAGCGGTATATATAAGCGTTATCGGAACAAAAATAACTGCCGCTCCAAAAAGACCCAGCAGCATATTATGCATACTGCGCCATCCGGCAGTACCTTTTACAACAGTCATAATCGCGATAAGTATTCCTGCGGCGAACAGAACTATTGACCAGAATTGATTCTGATCGTTAGAAACGGTCGGCTTTGTTTCGGACTTTTTTGAACCTCCCGTCTTTGCCTTGGGGTCAGTCTGCTGCTTAGCCCCCTGTCCGTTCTTCGATTTGGCTGCACCTCCGCCTGTATTTTTTTTAGCTTCTGCCATTTTTTCCTCCGTAAGTTTGTTCTTTTCAGTATATGTCCAACGGTACGATACCGCACGAATCATCGAACGGTATCGCCGGCAGATATATCTCATATATATCTCTTTTCTGTATTTTCAATCAGATCGTACAGGCATTCCATAGCGTCGCTGAGACCTCCCAGCTCGTCGATCAATCCAAATTCCACCGCTTTTTCTCCCTCAAGGACGCTTCCTACATCAAGAACCAGTTCTTCAGTGTTCATCATAAGACGACGGAATTCCTCTTCCTTTATATTACTGTTTTTCAGAACAAAATTTACTATCCTATCCTGCATTTTGTCAAAGTAGGAAAGTGTCTGGGGAACACCGAGAACAGTACCGTTCATTCGGACAGGGTGTATAGTCATAGACGCGCTCGGAACGATAAAGGAATGCTTCGCGCTTACCGCAAGGGGAACGCCGATGGAATGACCGCCGCCCACCACAAGAGAAACCGTAGGTGTTTTCATACCGGAAATAAGCTCGGCTATAGCAAGACCAGCCTCCACATCACCGCCGACAGTATTAAGGATTATAAGCAGTCCTTCCACGCTTCTGTCCTGCTCTATAGCCACCAGTGCGGGAATTATGTGTTCGTATTTTGTAGTTTTGTTCTGCTCAGAGAGAACATAATGACCTTCTATCTGACCAATAACCGTAAGGCAGTGAATAAGATGCTTTGCGTTCTGAGAAACAGTTTGTCCCAGTTTTTCTGCAAGCTCTGCCTCGTCTATTTTTTCCTCTGTAATTGTTTTATCGTTATTGTTTTTTTCACTCAATTGTATACGCTCCTTACCGGACAGCTCTATATAATCACAGCAAAAGAAACATCCGGCTTTTACTGCACTCGGCGCTGTCATAAATTATTTTTTATATTATTTGCCGTTTGCCGATGCGTATACATTATTTTATTATATACTTTTTTTTTAATAAAGTCAAGAAAATTATATATTTTAATATTATAATTTTTTGTTGACAATTAGAAAAATTTATGTTAATATTAAAGAACAGATAACTGGGAGACAAGAAGGAGAAATTCATATGAAAAAAAGAAAATCAACCGCAGGCGATGAAGTTGCTGCAAAAAAAAGCAGGGTTCCTTTAATTTTAGGCATAATCGCAGCAGTAGCAGCGGTTGCCCTAATGTTGCTTCTGATAATTTATTTTACCGGCCCGAAAAGAGCTGTAAAAAGGTATGTCAAGGCAGGAATAGGAAAAAACGGCGGAAAAAAATATTTCTCCATGATTCTCCCTGACTATGTTGCAGATCAGCTTAAATCTGACGAAAAATGGGATGGTATGGTTGAGAGCTATAACGATGACAACGCTGATATCAGAGATAATTATAAGTTCAGTATAAAAGAGATTAACAAGAAAACCACTCTTTCAAAAGAAGCTCTTGACGGAGCGCAGCTTTATTTCGTAGAAATAGCTAAGAAATACGATACCCTGCCTAAAGAGCTGGACATCGAAAAAGGACGCGAATTTGAGATAAAGCTGACAAAAAAGAACAAAAATAAGAAAAGCAAAACGACAGAATCTCTGATAGTGTGCGCCGTAAAAATCAAAGGTGAAGGCTGGAAAATTGCCGAAGTCAGCGCATCAGAACTGGAAATGCTCAGCAAAGATATTAACAAGGCACGCAGAGAGTAACATAAAACAATATTATAAAAACCTGTCCGTATAATTTTCATGCGGACAGGTTTCTTTATATTTTACCGTAAAACGTTTTGTCATTGGTTCTTCCAAGAATATAGTCGGCGGATACATTATAAAAATCTGCATAAAAATCTGCGAGTGTAACAAGATGACGTATCGGAAGCTCCCTTTCTCCTGTTTCATAGCGTGAATACTGCGGCTGAGTTGTTTTCAGAAGCCGTGCAATTATTATTACCATACTACAGATTCTCAGCACAGAACTTATCCTTACCAATAAAAAGATAATCGGTAAAACAGGTTTTTTCAACGTAAAATGCACGAAAGCTTATCTTGAAAAAATAGACATAATAACCGTTGCGGAACATATTTTCGCTTTCAAAATATTATTCGGATACTCGTCTCACAGGTCTACCAACACCGCTCTTATTATCAGGGTTGGTTTTAAACCTATGTGCTTCTTTTCCATTCAGAATTATACAGACTTGAAAAAAAGTCAGACAACAGGTTCGTCCGGAAATATTTCCGGAGCAGTGAGTACAAATAAAAGCTGTCAAAATTGCTCTTTTGTTAATCCTTCTGAATCTACGTTCTGTATAAAATGCGGATATAAACTCTGAACTCAGTACTATTGCCAAAAAAATAAAAATTCCTATTGCAATTATTTCCGATTTGTGATATAATGTCAATAATAGGGCTTAAACCCTTTAAATGAAAATTCAGGAGGAAATTATATGTTAGTTTCAGCTACAGAAATGCTTCAGAAGGCAAGAGCCGGCAAGTATGCAGTAGGTCAGTTCAACATCAACAACCTTGAGTGGACAAAAGCAATTCTTCTCACAGCTCAGGAGCTTAACTCTCCCGTTATTCTCGGCGTGTCTGAGGGCGCAGGCAAGTATATGACAGGCTTCGACACCGTTGCCGCTATGGTTAAAGCTATGGACGAGTCTCTCGGAATTACCGTTCCCGTTGCTCTTCACCTGGATCACGGCTCATACGAGGGCTGCTACAAGTGCATCAAGGCAGGCTTTACTTCTATCATGTTCGACGGTTCACATTTCCCCATTGACGAGAACGTTGCAAAAACAACAGAACTCGTAAACGTTGCCCACGGTCTCGGACTTTCCATTGAGGCAGAGGTCGGCTCTATCGGCGGAGAAGAGGATGGAGTTGTCGGCGCCGGCGAATGCGCAGATCCTAACGAGTGCAAAATGATCGCTGATCTCGGCGTTGACTTTCTTGCGGCAGGCATCGGCAATATTCACGGAAAATATCCGGAAAACTGGGCAGGTCTTAGCTTCGAGACACTTGCTGCTGTAAACGAAAAGGTAGGCGATATGCCTCTCGTTCTTCACGGCGGCACAGGTATCCCTGACGATATGATCGCCAAGGCTATATCTCTCGGCGTTGCTAAGATCAACGTTAATACGGAGTGCCAGCTTTCATTCCAGGAAGCTACAAGAGAGTATATAGAGGCGGGTAAGGATCAGCAGGGCAAGGGCTTTGATCCCAGAAAGCTTCTCGCTCCCGGATTTGAAGCTATTAAAGCTAAAGTTAAGGAAAAAATGGAACTTTTCGGAAGCGTAAACAAGGCTTGATTTTATTCTGATTTTCAAAGACATCCCCGAAGGGATGTCTCAATCCATCAAAAAAAGTCTGCTCCAGAAAAAGGAGTAGACTTTTTTTGTTCATATTTACTTATTCAATCAGCATAAATTTCTGCTTGATCAGTTCACGTTTCATCAGACACAGGTCAAACACATCAAGGCAATCATCCTTACAAAGATCACCGGCTGTCCAGTCTGTCAGTCCGCCTGCGCACAAAAGCCATTTCTGCATCATAACAATGTCTGCAATTGTGAACTGATTATCGGCATTGACATCGCCAGCAACAGTCCCAGACTGAATTTCTCCGGCAGCTACGATATAATTAACGGCATTAGGCATACCCAAATCACCAAGTATTATAACTTCATCTTTCCTGAAATTCTTCCTGTAAATTTGATAAATTACAGGCGGCTCGCCATTGTCAGTCATGACATGTTCCGTTTTAACCCAGTCATTCAGCCAATCAGGCGCAGGAACCCTCGTATCAAGTCCTATATATACCGACGCATTATCTCCGGCAGTAAATTCTGCTTGTGTGCCAGCAAATATCTTTGAATTACAGGAAGTCGATATCCACTCTGCTCCGAGCATAAAATCAGGTACATCTGTAAATTCGTATTCTCTGTCTCCGAATACCTTGTCGCCTTTCTGCAAATCTGAGCGAACCGACCAGTAAGACGCATTTTTGCTGTCAGAAACTTTAAGCGACCTTATATAATGACCGTCCGTATATTCCTGTTTAATATCCGGCTCTTGAGATTTATTCTGCGGATATACATTAGCAAAGACCTTCAGGGATTCAAGAGGTTTTCCATTAAAATCAAATAAGCCTTGATTATCGTAGCTTGAGCCTCCTGCCGCCGTTACAGAGCTGTCATACTCTGCCGCATAGTCCGTTGCCCAGCCAGAACCGTATTCTTTCCAGAGCTTATTCTGCTCTTCCCAGGAAATTCCTTTCCTACCTATCCAAGCAGGCTCCCAGTAGAAAACGCCTATCCCCTTTTCGCCTACGTCGGCAACAGCTTGAAAAACATCCGCAAGGCATTGCGCTTGCCCCTCAACAGAAACTTCATAGTTCAGCACAACACCCGACGACCACTGATTTACCGCGTTTCCAAATGAATCACCGTCATCATTGGTATAAGGATATGCCGTTTCAGCAACCATGACGTATTTGTCATATGTATTGCCGATATTTTTCAGTGTATTTGTAAGATTGTCAAGTGTACCATGCCAATAAGGATAATAAGACGTTGCAAATACGTCGTAATCAAGATTGCATTCATTCATTACTTTAGCGTACCAGTCATAGTAACCTGTTGACGGGTCTGCAAAGTGATGTGCGATAAGGATGGACTTATCAAAATCACGGATCGCTTTGTTTCCGCTTGCGAACAAATCACATATTTTGTACATATCCGTTTCGCCGCAGAAAAAGCTGTTCGTCTCATTTCCAACCTGCACCATGCCCACATCTGCACCGGATTCCGTCAACGTTTCAATCACCCAAGTAGTATACTTATAAATCTCACCTTTAAGGGTTTCATGGTCATGATGCTTCCAGTATTTAGGACGCGTCTGCTTTTCTGGATCAGCCCAGAAATCAGAATATTGAATATCTGCCAACAGTTTCATATCATACTGCGCCGCGCGTCTGCCGATTTCCGCTGCCGTATATAAATCATTATTTCCGCCGCCGTAACTTTCTCCGTTTTCAGTGTACGGCTCATTCCAGATACGCACGCGGATGTAATTAACCCCATTTTCGGAAAGAGTTTTGAAAATGTCCTGTTTTTCGCCATTTTCATTATAGAACTCAATACTGGCCTTTTCAAGGGCGATTATCGAGGAAATATCCACACCTCGTATCGGTTCGCCGTCATTAACGGACATATCAAAATTTTCAAAGATGACACGCCTGCTTTCAGCTGCGGATATATTTATGTCAGAATTACTCATACTGCTTAGTGACGACAGCATAAGCGACGCCGCTGCAAAAGAAATTAATCTTTTTAGTAACATTTTTACCTCCTTTGCGGGACTTCATTCATAAGAGCCGGTTCAGTATCTTTTGTGCGGATTACCGAGTATAAACAGTGCCCCAAATCTCCGATTCGGCCGGCAATGCTATATACAAAGCTGACATGCGCAGAATGATACTGAACAGGCTCTAAGGCAACACAAATTCTAATACTATTTCACAGTAAGTTCATAGACAAGCTTCTTAAAAGCGTCTCCGCGTTCTTCAAAATTCTTAAAGATACCGTAGCTGGCAGACGCCGGAGAAAGCACACAGCTCTTTCCCGGCGGCGTTATTTCAGCGGCAAGCTTAACCGCATCATTCAGGTGAGGAACATAATAAACTCTTTCCGACTTTGACATCATATCGTACACACGCTTTCCGGAACTTTCCATGCAAATAACATTAACATCAGAGCCGCCAAGAAATTCAGCCAGAGGGCTGTAGTCAATACCTCTGTCCATACCGCCGATAAGAATAGTTCCTGCCTCCGGTACGCTTTTAACGGCCTCGATCGCTGTAGCGCAGGCAGTAGAAATAGAATCGTCATACCAGCGTATTCCTTTGACTGTGTCAATGTATTCCAACCGATGAGCCAAAGGATTAAAGCTGCACAGCGCTTTTTCAAATTCCTCACGACTTACGAACGGCGCTGTCATAAAGAAAGCGGCTGCGATATTGAAATGATTATGAATACCAAGAAGCCTAATCTTATCAGTCGGAATATCATAACTCTCACCGCTGAATTTCAGATTAATTCTGCCGCCGCTTATATAAATATCGGAGTCCGATTCCCTGTCTGAAATTGAGAAAACAAGACCGTCATCATCCTTAGGGGCAATATCGCTGTTTATCAGCAGACAGTCGTCCTCATCCTGATAAAGATAAATGTTTTTCTTTGCATTATAATACCGCTCAATTGTGCCGTAATGATCCAAATGCTCCTCATAGAGATTGAGAAAAACCGCTGCGGACGGTGAAACAGTCATATACTCAAGCTGATGACAGGAAAGCTCGCAGACCACGATTGTCTCATCTGTCATATTTTCTGCAATATTAAACACGGGAACGCCTATATTTCCCGCAATGATGCATTCCTTTCCCGATTCCCTGAGTATATGATATATCAGGGAAGTCACAGTGCTTTTTCCTTTTGTTCCTGTAATCCCGATTATCTGCTCCCGATAAACCTCAAAAAATACCTGCGTTTCAGATGTTACAGTACATCTAAGTTCATCGGGCTGCTTTTCAAGAACAATTCCAGGACTCTTGAATACAATATCAAAATTGTCAAGTGATTTCTGGTAATCCTCACCGCATACAAGCCTTGTATCTGCGGCAATAGCGTTTGCATCCCGGTTAATGCTGTTTATATCTGCAATAGTTATTGAATCCGGACAGCAGTATTTCGTCAGTATACCGTATGTTGCCCTGCCCTCGCGGCCGAATCCGAGAATACAGACAGACTTTCTCTCGGTAAGATCCTTTATATGCCTTACAAATCTTTTCAAAGGAGACGCTCCATTTCTTTTATTAAAATTGTTTTAAATTTCTCCGGCAGAAGATTCCGCTCATTAAAGTACCCGCAGAAACTCTTGCTGAGCTCGTCAAGCTTTTCAGGATGATACAAGCCTCTTTCAGCATATTCTGCAAAAAGCAGCGGAAGTTCACGTTTCTCCTCCAAAAGCCTTTTTATGGAAAGAGATACCGCCAGATTAACTTCATCCACGCTGCCCACGCACTCAAAAGGCTTGTGCACAGACTGTCCGGTAAGTTCCGTAAAATAAGAAACCATAGCCAGATCGTTCAGCATATCACGTCCAAAAATTTCCTTAAGTTCATCCATGTTAAGAAAAGGCGAAAGAATCAGGCTGACAAACAGACATTTAGGACACTCGCCGCACCAGATATCCGGAGAAACCTTGCTGCCCAAATTGCAGCTTCTGAACACGGGAAGATATTTCCGGTGAAAAACAAACATTTTTGCGATCTGAAACTCTGTCAAAGGCCGCAGGAAACTGAAATATTCTATGCCTGTTCCCAAATATTTTTTCTCATACTGATGAAAATCACATTCAAATTCAAAGCTCTTTGAATACTGATGATTAACATTTGATCCTGCCACGGTACTCTCGTTGGCGCTGGATTCATTAGACAGAACTATATATTTCAGCCCGTGAAGATATGCCGTGATTTCAGCAGAAAAAGCCACCACGGAGGAAAAAGGCGTATGACCGTTAAGACAGCCTGCATTGTTAAGATTAATAAGACTGCGGTCGAATTTACGCTGCGCCGTTATAAGTTCATCTTGCCTGAGACCGGCAGCATTCACGGTCGCACTTATAGACTGTCTTTTGTTAATAGCGTAGCAGCGGCAGTCCATACCGGCATTTTTCAGCGTTTCCAGAGTAAGAGCCGAATCCTTGCCGCCGCCTATCGGAACAAGACATCCTTTTAATTCATGATTATACGTAACGCACACATCTTCCGCTGTTTCGGTACAGACAATATTCACCAGTTCCTGCTGTGAAATTTCAATTCCGTTAATATAAAAGAATTCGCCAAGTCCCAGAAACCAAAGTTTTTTCCACCATTCCTTCTGATCATCGTTAAGCGATCCGCATTCCACAAGAAATTCCGGCGAACAAACGGCTTTCCAGTAGCTGACTGCCTCAGCCATTCCAAGACTGAACGCAAGGCGCTCAAAAACAGGATCACCGGAAACGACTATATTATTAGGCTTCGGAAATGTCCAGCCTGGTCTGAACTCTGCGAAACCGGGAATCGAAAAGGAAAAGGAAACCTCCGCCTGATTCTCCGATTCATTTATGTCGTATGATCTGAAAACAAAAACAGGATGTTCTTTTCTCAGCGTATCAAATTTACTCATATTTCCCTCCGGACAAGTTAATTTATTTTCTGTTCTTCGGCAAGTCTGCGACAATGCGCTCTGAGAAGCTCAAAGGTTTCGTCAGAAATATCGTGCTCTATTTTACAGGCATCCTCTACCGCTGTATCACGCTTAACTCCCAGAAGCATAAAAAATTCCGAAATAACGGTATGGCGGTCATAGATATGCTCCGCCACCTGCTTTCCCTTTTCCGTTAGAGTAATATGATTATCACTGTTTACAGTAACCAGTCCGTCGTCTTTCATTTTTTTCAGGACGATAGAAACGGTAGGACGAGAATATCCCAAATATGAGCATATATCTATAGCATGAACATCAGGCTGCTGTTTAGACAGGATCAATATAGTTTCAAGATAATTTTCAACTGCTTCTGTAATAGCCATTTGTGATTCTCCTTTACACAATAGTAGATTCATTTATATTATATCATATTATAATAAAAATTACAACACTTTTTACCATTCTTTATATCGATTTCCTATTGATTTTTTATGCATAAAGTAGTATAATAGAATGTGAACCATAATTCAGAAACAAGGCGGTTTTTTTATATGTTAAAGGCAATATGCTCAAAAAAGGAGCTTTCCTCTGACAGCTACTACAGTTGTGTCAGCGATATTATCAACAGCACCGAGCTTGATAAGCTTAAGGAAATAACGCATCATATCTCGACAACGCGATTTCAGCACTGTCTGAACGTGTCCTACTACACATATCTGATCTGTAAAAAGCTGCACCTTGACGCGCGTGCTGCCGCACGAGCCGGTCTGCTTCACGATCTTTTCTACTACGATCGAAAAAAATATAACAAAAATAAAACAAAAGGACAGCTGTCACACAGCTCAATGCATTCACGCATGGCCGCAGAAAATGCTTCAATGCTCACCGATATAACCGCTCTGGAGCGTGATATGATCGAAAAGCATATGTGGCCTGTCACAAGACCTCTTCCTAAATATAAGGAGAGCTATATCATCACCATAACCGATAAATACTGTGCAATACTTGAATTCTGCATATCCAGAATCAAAACTGCATTGTAATAAAAAAGGAGAATTTACCATGAACATTGAAACAAAATGCCTCCATGCAGGTTACACGCCAAAAAATACTGAACCAAGAGTCGTTCCGATCGTTCAGAGCACAACGTATGTCTATGATTCCACCGATGATGTTGCAGCCGTTTTCGATGATCCCACAAAAAGCCTCATCTACTCCCGGTTTGAAAATCCCACGGTAATGGCTGTTGAGGAAAAAATTGCCGCCTTAGAGGGCGGTATCGGAGCTATGTGCACATCCAGCGGTCAGGCCGCTTCCCTTTGCTCTCTGCTGAATATCCTAAAGGCAGGAGACAGCTTTATCTCCACGACTACTATCTACGGCGGAACTATAAATCTTTTTGCCGTTACTTTAAAAAAATTAGGAATCGAATGTATTTTTGTTGATCCCGACGCTTCCGATGATGAAATCAGAGCCGCTTTCAAGCCGAATACTAAGGCTGTTTTTGGCGAAACTATTGCAAATCCGGCACTGACCATTTTCGATATTGAAAAATTTGCAAGGATAGCTCACGAAAACGACGTTCCTCTTATTGTTGACAATACTTTTCCAACCCCCATTCTATGCCGTCCTATTGAGCACGGAGCAGATATTGTCATTCATTCCACCTCAAAGTATATGGATGGTCATGCTGTTCAAGTCGGCGGCGTTATTGTGGACGCCGGAAACTTTGACTGGACTAACGGAAAATTTCCGGAGTTCACGGAACCTGACGAAAGCTATCATGGCATAATCTATACTCAAACCTACGGAAAAGCCGCATATATTGTGAAAGCAAGAATGCAGCTGATGAGAGATTTTGGATGCTATCCCTCCGCACAATCTGCATTTTATCTTAATCTTGGACTTGAAACCCTTTCCATACGCATGAAGCAGTACTGTGAAAACGCAAAAATTGTTTCCGAATATCTTGAAGCCAGCGATAAGGTTGAATCTGTAAATTATCCCGGTCTGAAAAGCAATAAGTATCACGCGCTTGCAGAAAAATATCTCCCTATGGGATGCAGCGGCGTTATCTCATTCGTTATCAAGGGCGGACGAAATGCAGCCGTAAAATTCATGGATTCTCTTAAACTTGCATCTAATGAAGTCCATGTAGCCGATATACGCACCTGCGTTCTTCATCCTGCCAGCGCGACCCACCGTCAGCTTACGGACGAACAGCTTGCGGCTGCCGGAATTAACGGCGGTATGATCCGTTTTTCTGTGGGACTTGAAAATATTGACGACATTCTTAACGATCTGAAGCAGGCATTTGCTGCACTTGACTGATATTTATAGTAAACTCCAAAAAATTTTGTGCGTTTACTATTTGCTATCTTTAACGACGAGCAAAAGGACACTTTAATCTGTTATAGTAAGCGAATTTATTTCGCTTACTATATTAGCCATAGTATTTTTGATTAAAGCTTAAAAGTACTATGGCGTTTTTATATGTAAAGATGGTAAGATAAATTGATATTTTCAAAGAGGGAGGAAATATGATACTTGAAACGGAAAGATTATTTTTGCGTGAGATGAATCAGTATGATTTTGATTCTTTGTGCAGAATCTTACAGGATGAAGATACAATGTATGCATATGAGGGAGCATTTAGTAATGACGAAGTTCAGGAATGGCTCAACAAGCAAATCTCCCGTTATCAAAAATGGGGATTTGGTCTATGGGCAGTCATTCTAAAAGAAACTGATGAAATGATAGGACAGTGCGGACTTACAATACAGCCATGGAAAAATTTAGAATTACTTGAGATAGGTTATCTTCTTGAACGATTATATTGGCATAACGGATATGCCATTGAAGCTGCAAAAGCGTGTAAAAAGTATGCATTTGAAATATTGAAGGCGGATGAAGTCTGCTCTATCATCAGAGATACAAATATAGCCTCTCAAAAAGTAGCCATAAGAAACGGTATGACGATAAAGGACACCTGGACGAAACATTATCGAGGCATCGATATGCCGCATTATCGCTATGCAGCGTACTGTTAATAACTTCTGATTTATAAGAAGCTTATTCAGTATCTTAAATGCTGAACAAGCTCTAAAAGTTACCAGATAGAATAAGCATAGCCCGAAAGCAGCAGAAAGCCGCTTCTGAACTATGCTTATTTTTTGTGAACTTTTAAATGACCTCATTTTTTTTTGAACAGTTCCCTTAGCACCAGACCCGCGCCGGCAGCAGTAAGTCCGAACATTATTATAAAGATATAGGCAGATGTGCTGCGCCAATAAATGCGTGTTGAAAGAAGAACGCTTAAAAGCACGATTGCAATACCTATGGCAATAACAATCCACCCGAAAATTTTCCGCTTCATAAGACAAAGCATTCCAATGCCGACTATAACAGGCAGCATAACCATTCCGTTAGATACTCCCATTGATCCGATCCGGAAAATATATCCTCCTGTTCCCCAGCTGCTCGATACAGAAAGATTATTGAAAATCATAAAAAGACCGCCGGCAAGCATTACAAGTCCCACAAAAAAGCGGAGCAGTTCATTTCCCTCATTACTGCCGCTTCCACCGGAACTACTATTCATTTCACGCAGTTCCTGATAAATTTTTTCTAATTCCTTATCACTGTTTGATTTAGACAATTTAAATTTCTCCCTTCATCATTCATTTTTCAAAAGTTCATCAAAAAAGTATTGACATTGACGTATGTTTTGTGTTATAATAAATTTGTTGAATAACATGCCGGTGTGGTGGAATTGGCAGACGCGCGGGACTCAAAATCCCGTTCTGGCAACAGAGTGCGGGTTCGACCCCCGCCACCGGCACCAATTTTAGCAGATTTTCCTTGTGGAGAATCTGTTTTTTTGTTGTTTCAGTTCCCTCGTCATCGCTTTCCTTGACTTCAAAAAATCTTTGCAATTGTTTCAGCATATACAATTTTAAATCATCGAAAATGCTCCCGAATCTTTATATTTGAAAGCTGATAGTAATGTCTGCTGATACTTATTATAACACAGCAAATCGGATTTTTCAAGAGCAGTATCTCACAATGACTGCCGTGCAAATACACAGTCTTTTTTGTCAGATTGTACAATAATCTCGCAGACATACTTAAGAAGCAAACAAATTTTTCCTATAATTTCAACATATATAAATAAGAAATCAAATAATGATTTTTTCCAAATATATAAATACTAATCGGTCAGATATTTGTCTTTCATCGAAAGGGCGGTATCCGTTCTTTTTATATAATCGAATATTCGACTTGCTTAATATGCTTGTGAACAATTCAAATCTTTTTACATTAAAATGATTTTCTATCTCTCGCAACAGCAAAGTGCCGTTACCTTGCCTTTGATAATCGGGAAGAACCATAAGCTTCCCTACATACGCGGTATCATTAAAAACATAACCTCTGACCGAACCGATTATTTTGCCGTTTTCAACCATTTTAAGAATAATTCCCTTTTCAAAGTCGGCTTGTGTATCTTTAATAGTTTGTTTTAGCGGAGGAATATTAGGATCATTTAATAATTTGGCTTCACTTTGATAGGCAGCATATTGAAGTTCCAAAATTTCCTGCAAGTCATTCTCTGCGGCTATTTTTATTTCTTTCATTATCATTCCTCCTACCCATAAATTATAATTTATCAATACTGATTTCCATACAACTTTCTTGCCGCTGACGTATATTTCTCAACAAATTCGGTTTTAGCTTTTGTATATGCATCTCGGTTATGTTCGTATTGACGCCATAAATCTAGCTTCAATTTCTGATATTCTTTTGCCGTGTCCGGATTATCGTTCAGATAGTCCCGAAAATACAGCTCGTCATTATCTCCGGCATAACGCAAATGCAAATGGTAAACCTTTTCAGCAAACCCATTTTCGGTGTATCCGCTGTTAAAAGAAATCTGCCTGTCTGATTCCGACATTTTTGTAAAACCGCCGCTTTTCATAATCTCAGCAACTGCTGTCATTTGTTCATTTGGAGCGATCTCGACAAGAATATCAACAATAGGCTTCGCCCATATGCCTTTTATGGCTGTACTTCCGATATGGCTGATACGAACGATATGGCAGGATAATAATTTCCGCTTTAAAAACGCCTCCATTTCTGCATATTGATTTTCCCATTCGTCAGTATGCTCCATCAAACTTATAGGGAAAAGCATCCACAATTCTTCAAGGCTCATTTCCGACAGTCTTTTGCCCATATCGTGTATTCTCCTAAAATTCTGATTTAACAATCTATCTTACAATGACATATCAAATTAGATGCCCAATTTATAAGTGTTTCAGATAATGCTTCAAAATCTTCATCGTTGTTGTTTTTCAACTCCAATTTATTTTCCAGAACCTTTTTATCTGAATATTTAAGACAACTTAGTAAGTCCTGCTGTTTTTTCTCAAAAACACCATTTTGCAAATAAGCGATAGCTTGCAGAACAAATGCAGCAGATTTATAAAGCTCTTTCAAAATATTCATACTTTTTTCATGAATGGTATTGTGAACACAAGTGTGATAGATATTGCAGACTCCCTTGTGAATGGCATGTTTAACATCCGATTCGGTAATTGTTTTTTTAATCGCTTCTAACGAACCGAGAATTACAGTTGTATCATGACAGAACTGGAACAAATCAGATTTATCCCATGCTTCAAGTTCATTTTTTCCAGAAACAAAGCCGCAGATTTTATTCCTTTCCGGAAACGTGTCCAATAAACTGCTGTAAACTTTAAGATCATCAAATGATACGGAATCGAGAATTAGCACGACATCAATATCGCTTGTATCTATTGCTTCGCCTCTTCCGTAGCTTCCTTGCAAACCGATTAGCCAAATCCTATTTCCAAATTGTCTTTTGACTTTTGTGGTATACATATCCAACCATTGTTTTATATCAAATTGCACAGTAAAGTCCTTTCTAAAATTCTGATATTTCAAGATAAACAATTATATCACATTCAGAAAGATATAAATGTAATTATCTTAGAACCTGTCCACATAAAATTAATTCATATGAATTCCATTTTATTTTGCCGATATCTTAATTTATCACCTGTATATAGTCCTTGGAAACATATCCGTAACCGTTCCTGAACACTATTTTATACCAGTCACCCTCTAAAGAAACTATCTCCACAGTACTATTCTTAGCGACTGTTCCACAGACATTGTGGCCCCCCTGCCCCTGCCTGATTCTGATTATTGTAATAAGCCGTCTGCTCATTATCCATATTTTTATCCGCCATATCTTTTCTGCCATCCTTGGACAGCAGAACACCTCCTCAAGTCTAATCAACTATAGTAACCGCCGTGCTGTATATAATTTCTCCGTCATACTTCCACTGAAGCTCTGCCGTACCCGCAGCATTTATCTTATACTTGGTCTTTCCGCCGCTGCTGATAAAATCCAGAACATCCGGATTATCCGACACTACCTCCACAGCGTCGCGAAAAGGTCCCGTATTTGCTATGGCTACTTTTACCGTTCTTTTTGCTTCATAATCTCCAAAGAAGAATTCAACCCTGCAAACAACATCCGTTCCCTTGTAATTTTTGCCGTTAAAAGTAATATAATATTTGTTGTCGTTCTTTTCAGCTTCTATTTCAAGTTCAGGAGGTGCGTCCCATTGCAGTTCCATGTCATCGCATCCGAAAACAGTAAGCACAAGCTCGTCATTTGTACAATGTGTCAAAGTTTCCGTAGCAAAATTAATCGGTATTTCCTCTGCTTCTTTTATACTTATAACATCCGGGACCGATACATCGGTAATGGCAACCTCCTCATAAATGTCAATATCAAGGAGATTTTTGCTCGCGGTAATTCTCATTTCCTCCGGTTCGCTCTCCGTAATAACCGAGGATGGCTTTTCTTTACCGCCATTGCTGATACAAATTCCAACTGTTAACCCTGCTGCGGCAATAAGAACTGCTGCGGCAGCGATCGCAATATTCCTTTTGCGGCGCTTCGAATGTGATTCCAATGGGCTGCCCTTCCATAAATTTTCCATATTTTCATTAACAGGAAAAACAGCGGCATTTCTGTTAAGCTTCTCCAGATCATCCAGAAGCTCCGAAACAGTCTGATAACGGTCATTCTCACTATAGGCGCAGGCTTTCATAATTATTCCGGCAAAACCGGGAGAAGCCTTAATCGGAGGCTCAAACGGTACTCCCGACAAACGTCTGTCTATAGCTTTTTTTCTTTCCATTTCCCTTTCAAAGGGCATATACATATCGTTCATGAACTGATACAGGCATATTCCGAAAGAATATATATCTGCTCTTGCCGTGTATGAAACATTTGCGTCTGACTTTGCCCTGTATATTTCAGGCGCAAGATAGCCGGGAGTGCCGGCAAACGCCCGTGATTCTCTTGTTTTCTGTGAAATATTGAAATCCCCCAGCTTATAGAGCCCATTCCTGCCAAGAAAGAAATTTCCCGGCTTTATATCGCGGTGTATTATTCCAAGATTATGAGCCGCTCTTATGCCGCTGCCTATATCATAGGCAATTTTTCTGATATTTTTTTCTGAAAAATCAAACCTTTTTGCTTTTATAAGATTGGTAACACAGTCAAGATATTCCATACGGATAAGAAAATAATATCCTTCCAGATGATTATCAATGTACAGCTCGCGGATAGCTTCGTCCTGATATTCAACGATATAGGGACAGTCCTTTAACTTGAACATTATATCCGCTTCATTAACTGCAAGATTCCGCCTTTCCTCCAGAGAACGGCGTTTCTTTTCCTCGTCGTCCATAGTTTTTTCCGCCGGTACGATAGGTTCGATCTTAACAGCAGACACGTCGGTTCTGCTCATACGCTCCGCTTTTATTCTGTATACAGAGCTGTACGCCCCGGTACCTATTTCATCCTCGATATACCAGTTATCCCACAAAGGCTGCCTTATCTGTCCGAGAATGATTTTTATCAGTTCATTATTATTCATACGCCACCCGAATACCGCTCTTCGACGCTCACGAAAATACTTTCATCAAACAAGCTTTGAAGCTTCAAATATTCCGAAATATGCCAAAACAAGCACACCCAGCACTATTCTGTACCAGCCGAACACCTTGAAATCATGCTTTTTTATATAGTCCATAAGGAACTTGATAACACCTATTGAAACCAAAAAAGCGGTAAGCATTCCAGTCAGAAGAACTGCCGTTTCTGTTCCGGTAAAATCAAAGCCAAATTTTACAAGCTTGAGCAAACTTGCGCCGAACATAACCGGTATTGCAAGGTAAAATGTAAATTCTGCGGCGGCTGTTCTTGAAACGCCGATAAGCAGCGCGCCCACAATAGTTGCGCCGGAACGGGAAGTTCCCGGAAAAACAGCGGCAATAAGCTGAAACAATCCTATTATAAGCGCAGTTTTATATGTAAAGCTGCTTATACTGTTTATCTTTGCCGTTCTTTCTTTGTTCCAGTTTTCCACCACGATAAAAGCGATTCCGAAAGCAATAAGGGCAATGGCTACCGTCAGCGGATTATAGAACAGATCGTTTAGCACATCGTCAAAAAGCAGCCCTACAACGGCGGCAGGCAGGCAGGCGGCAAGAACCTTGAACCACATAGAGAATATATCCTTTTTGATATATGCTCCGGCGCCGTTTTCACTCATGGGAGAAGGATTATTTTTCTTTCCGAACGGCCACAGCTTTTTCCAATAAATAAGAACAACCGCCATGATTGCCCCCAACTGGATAACAACGTCAAACATTTCCTTAAATTCTTCGCTCATGCCGAGCTTCAGGAATTCGTCCACAAGAATCAGATGACCGGTACTGCTGACCGGCAGCCATTCAGTTATTCCTTCAACTATACCAAGAAATATTGATTTAAAAATCTCTGTCATAAATAATTATTCCTTTCTTTATAAACACTAATACATTATATTGATTATATCATAGAATTATCATCATGTCAAATATTATATATTATTTGCCCGTTCTTATACTAATTCCCGATCGTCCTGTTGAAAAGATTGGCGGATAGCGTTTCGTCAATCAAGTAAAATGAGGGCAGGCAGGCTGTCGCCTGTCAAACTTACTTGACGCAGAGTGACGGAACGATCGCCGCCAAGGTTTCAACAGGTTGATTGGGAATTAGTATTAAAGCGTGTTAACATTAGAATACCTATGCAGACTCCAATGCGGACAGGTTCTCAGATAAACTGAAACTTTTCAGTATTTAGGTTGACAAACTCTGTTTTATATGATATAATAAATTTATATTTAAAAGGCAATGACGAAGAGGAGTAAGCATATAATCCGATTTTCAGAGAGCCGCCGTTATCAGATGTCATAGTATACACATTGATTTCAGACAGCTGTTTGGGTGTAAGGCGGTATGAGGAATATGTTGAAGGTAGCTTCCGAGCCTCATGGGTGAAAGTTCCTGCGTAATCCATGACGTGCTTCTCACGTTACAGGGAAAGCAGTTTTTATGACTGCACCGAGTGCGGGACGATTAATTCCCGAATTCAGGTGGTAACACGGATCATTCCGCCCTGAACCTTAAACGGTTCAGGGCTTTTTATTATCATACTAAAACTTATTATCATCTCTGAATGTTCTGCGGACAGTTTTCAGGGATGCTATAAAGAAAAGGAGTAATTACAATGTCAAAGGAACTTGCAAAGTCCTATAATCCCAAGGATTTTGAGGACAGAATCTACACCGCATGGAACGAAAAAGGATGCTTCCATGCCGAGGCGGATCCGAAAAAAACGCCGTATACTATCGTTATCCCTCCTCCGAATATCACCGGTCAGCTCCACATGGGTCACGCCCTTGACGAAACCCTCCAGGATATTCTCATTCGCTGGAAAAGAATGAGCGGATATTCCGCACTGTGGCTGCCTGGAACAGATCACGCCGCCATTGCAACTGAAGCAAAAATTGTCGAATCTATGCGCAAAGAGGGAGTTACAAAGGAAGCTCTCGGCAGGGAAGGCTTTATGAAGCGCGCCTGGGAATGGAAAAAGCAGTACGGTGGCCGCATTGTTGAACAGCTCAAAAAGCTCGGTTCATCCTGTGACTGGTCAAGGGAACGCTTTACAATGGACGAGGGCTGCTCAAAGGCAGTCAAGGAAGTTTTCGTCAAGTATTACGAAAAGGGGCTTATCTACCGCGGCGAAAGAATCATCAACTGGTGCCCTAAATGCAGAACCTCTCTTTCCGACGCCGAAGTTACTTATGAAGATCAGGCAGGTCATTTCTGGCATCTCCGATATAAGATCAAGGATTCCGACGGTTATCTGGAACTTGCCACAACCCGTCCAGAAACGCTTCTTGGCGATACTGCTGTCGCTGTCAACCCCAATGACGAACGCTATAAGGAGCTTGTAGGAAAAACGGTTATTCTGCCGCTCGTCCACCGGGAGATACCTATTATTGCAGACGATTATGTTGAAATGGATTTCGGAACCGGCGTTGTAAAAATTACTCCCGCCCACGATCCCAACGACTTTGAGGTAGGTCTCCGCCATAAACTGCCCGTTATCTGCGTTATGAACGACAATGCAACTATCACCGGCGATTATCCCAAGTATGCCGGAATGGACCGATATGACGCCAGAAAAGCAATAGTTGAGGATCTTGAAGCCGAGGGCGCATTGGTGAAAATCGAGGAATACAGCCACAATGTAGGAACATGCTACCGATGCGGAACGACCGTTGAACCCAAGGTATCAACACAGTGGTTCGTTAAAATGAAGCCGCTGGCTCAGCCGGCTATCGACGCCGTAAAGAACGGCGATACAAAATTCGTACCTGAACGCTTCGACAAGATATACTTTCACTGGCTTGACAACATCCGCGACTGGTGCATCTCCCGTCAGATCTGGTGGGGGCATCAGATACCTGCGTTCTACTGTAACGAGTGCGGCGAAATGATCGTTACCAAAGAAGATTCCGCTGTCTGTCCCAAATGCGGCAAACCTATGAGACAGGATCCAGATACGCTTGACACATGGTTCAGCTCCGCCCTTTGGCCGTTTTCTACTCTCGGCTGGCCGGAAAATACGGAAGATCTCAAATATTTCTATCCCACTAATACCCTTGTTACAGGCTATGATATTATCTTCTTCTGGGTAATAAGAATGATGTTCAGCGGTCTTGAAAACATGGGAAAAGTTCCTTTTGATACAGTGCTTATCCATGGCCTTGTGCGTGATTCTCAGGGACGGAAGATGTCAAAATCACTTGGAAACGGAATTGATCCCCTGGAGGTTATCAACGAATACGGTGCAGACGCTCTCCGCTTCATGCTCGCCACCGGAAACTCTCCCGGAAATGATATGCGTTATATTGACGACAAAGTAAAAGCAGCCAGGAACTTCGCAAACAAGCTCTGGAACGCCTCACGCTTTATCATGATGAATCTTCCGGAGGACTTTGAATTTAGCGGACTTCCTGAAAAACTTGAAATTGAGGACAAATGGCTTATCAGCAGGTTCAATCTGCTGACTAAGGAAGTAGGCGAAAACCTTGATAAATATGAACTAGGAATCGCCTCTCAAAAAATCTATGACTTTATCTGGGATATTTACTGCGACTGGTATATTGAGCTGACGAAACCACGTATACAGGCAGGCGGTGAATCTATGGCAAATGCTCAGGCTGTTCTTGTATGGGCTATGCAGGGAATGCTGAAACTCCTGCACCCGTTTATGCCGTTCATCACAGAAGAAATATGGCAGGTGCTTACCAACGGAAAATCTATGATCATTCTTGAAAGCTATCCGGTATATGACGAAAATATCGACTATTCCGCTGATGAAAAAGCTTTTGAAAAAATAATTTCCGCCATAAAGGCAGTCAGAAATACGCGTACCGAAATGAATGTTCCCCCGTCTGTCAAGGCAAAGCTTCTTATAGAAACAGACGAACCGGAACTTTTCATATCCTGCGCCGCTTTCTTTGAAAAGCTTGCATCCGCATCTTCTGTCGAGGCAGGAGCATCATTGGCTCACGAGAACTGCGCAAATGCCGTAACGGATTCCGCAAGGATTTTCATTCCTATGGACGAACTTGTTGATAAGGATAAAGAGATAGCCCGTCTTGAAAAGGAGAAAGCTAAAGTTCAGAAAGATATAGACTTCCTCAGTGGAAAGCTTAATAATCAGGGATTTATAGCCAAAGCTCCCGAAAAACTTATCGAGGCTGAAAAAGCTAAGCTGGCTAAGGCTCAGGAAAAAATGGAGAAGATAATGCAGTCTATCGCTGCTTTTCAGAAGTAATACGATCCACAGAAAGGCGGATCTATGATATTTAAAATACCTGTAATCGAAACAGAAAGACTCATCCTGAGACCCCTTTCTGTTGAAGATGCCGAAAATGTATTCAAATGGACAGGCGATGAACGTGTTGCAAGATATATGATATATCCGCGTCATGAAAATATAGAAGTTACAAAAGCATGGCTCGCTTCTCTTAGCGCTCTTGAAAACGAGTTTACATGGGGATTTGTCCGCCGATCTGACGGGATGCTCATCGGCTCTGGCGGCATCCGACATCGCATTGACGAAAACGTCTGGTCTTTCGGCTATAATCTCAGGTCTGACTGCTGGGGACAGGGATATGCAACCGAATCAGCAAAGCGCATGATAAAATATGTTTATTCTGAACATAATGCCCGTGAATTTGTCTGCGAACATGCTGTGGAAAATGCGGCATCCGGCAGGGTTATTGAGAAATGCGGCCTGACCTTTGAGAAATTTACTGAATATACAAAATTCGATAAAAGCGAGACATTCAGAGCAAAATTTTACAGAATGAAACTGAAATGAATTATACTTAAAGTTGAGAGGAAAAACTGCTCTCGGGTACCGATATAGAGGTGTATTATGGTTAATCTGAAAAACAAATGGGCGCTGATAACCGGCGCAAGCAGAGGGCTTGGCAAACTTATTGCCATGTCTATGGCTGAACAGGGATGTAATCTGGTTCTCCACAGCAGGGACAAAGAGCACTGCAAATCAATACTTGCAGAGGTTCAGTCTCTCGGAATTCAGGCATATCCCGTTCAGGCTGAATTGTCCGATACGGCGCAGCTTGAAAGGATGCTGTCCGAAATAGATGAAAAGGGTACGCAGATCGATGTTATTTTCAACAATGCAGGATTGCAGACGACATACCGCTCAGCTATACTCGATACCCCTGCCGAGGAATTTGAAATAAGCTTCAGAATCAATACGATCGCCCCCATGATGATATGCTATCACTTTGCAGACGGCATGAAAAAGCGTGGATTCGGCAGGATCATCAACACCTCCAGCGACATTAATCTTGAACCGCAGCAGGCGCCATATTCCGCAAGCAAGGCTGCTCTGGACAAGATAACAAGAGATCTGAGCTACGCCTACCGTAATACAGGCGTTATAATAAGCCTTGCCAATCCGGCGTGGTGCAAGACGGATATGGGCGGCAAAAACGCTTATTTCGAGCCTGAATCCGCCATCCCCGGACTTCTTGTAGGAGCATTTGTGAACGACGGAAAATCAGGAAGATATTTCAATGCACAGGATTTCAGGGGCATGACACTGGAGGATGCCGTCAGGAAAGCCGAATTACAGGAGAGTCCATATTAATGAATATTAAAGAAACCATGGACTTCATAGGTTCGTACAGCAAATCGGGAAAGCCGGTGACGGATCTTTCTCGTGCACGCGAGCTTATGGAATGTATAGGAAACCCCGAAAAATCGCTGAAATTCGTTCATGTTGCAGGTACTAACGGCAAAGGCTCGGTGGTGGAGTACATCTCAAACGCACTTATATACTCGGGATATAAGACTGGGCAGTTCACATCGCCCTTTGTACTTCACTATACAGACAGGATACGCATAAACGGCGAAGAAGTTGACGAAGCTTCTATGTGCGATATCGCGGAATTTGTATGTGAACGCATCGCTGACCGTGAATATTCTCAGTTTGAGATAACTATGGCTATTGCGCTGCTCTGGTTTCAGCGTGAAAAATGCGATATTGTAGTTTTTGAAGCCGGTATAGGCGGCTTGCTGGACTGCACTAACGTGATACCGCCGCCGCTGGTGTCTGTAATAACCTCAATTTCCCTCGACCATACAGCGATTTTAGGCGATACCGTAGAAAAAATCGCCGCACAGAAAGCAGGCATTATAAAAAAGGGGTCGGCAGTGGTCGTTTCGCCCATGTGCGATTGCAAAGATATTTTTGAAAAAAAAGCCCAAGAAGTCGGTGCAGAATTTGTTATAACGAAAAAAAGCTGCGAAAAAGACGATCTTTTAGAATATGACGGCATTTTATATAATCCCCTCATGTTCGGATGCGGACAGTTTTCAAATGCTTCTGTTGCTATTGAAACGTGTCGTTATCTGAGAAAAAATGGATTTGATATTTCGGAGAGAAATATCAAAAAATCTGTAGAAACCACAATGGTCAAGGCAAGATGTCAGTATATCAAGGGAAATCCCCCTGTTATCGTTGATGGCGGGCACAATCCGGAGGGTATTTTGAACCTTGAGACGGTGCTGGGAAAATTCACTTTAAGAAAAAAAAGAAATATCTATACGGTCATGGGCATGGTCGATACCAAAAATTACACTGCCGGCGTATCCACAGTTGCACGGTATTCTGCAAAAATGTTTACCGTGAACGATTTTGCCCCAAACGCCGTTCCTGCCGAAAAACTGACGACAATCGCAGGTGCATATACCGATGCCGTATCATGCTCTTCTCTTGAAGAAGCCGTGAAAAAAGCGAAAAAGCTTGCACTTGAAAATAACGGAATCGTTGTTGTCTGCGGTTCACTTTATCTCGCAAGTAAATACCTGAGTATTTACGAAAACAAACAAAATAGTATCTGATTTTAACGGATATATTTGTAGGAATTAACAAATATATCCGTTTTTTTAATTTTACCGGAATAAAGTCTTGAAATTTTTTGTGCAGAGTGATATAATTTTCTCATGGACTGCTTCGGCAGAATTTATTAAAGGAGGTTTTTTAACAATGGCGTTAAAAAATCAGTATCTTATCGATTTATTAGAAACAGTTAAAAAGAGAAATGCAGGAGAGCCTGAATTCATTCAGGCAGTAACAGAGGTTTTTGAATCTCTCCAGCCTGTTGTTGAAAAAAGACCTGATCTCGTAGATGCAGGCGTATTTGAAAGAATCGTTGAGCCTGAGAGACAGATCATGTTCCGTGTTCCTTGGGTTGACGACAACGGCAAGGTTCAGGTAAATCGCGGATTCAGAGTTCAGTTCAACTCCGCTATCGGACCTTACAAGGGCGGTATCAGACTTCATCCATCTGTTTATCTTGGAATCGTTAAGTTCCTCGGTTTTGAGCAGATCTTCAAGAACAGCCTTACAACACTGCCTATGGGCGGCGGCAAGGGCGGCTCCGACTTTGATCCTAAGGGAAAGAGCGACGGAGAAGTTATGCGCTTCTGCCAGAGCTTTATGACAGAGCTTTGCAAGCACATTGGCGCTGATACAGACGTTCCTGCCGGCGATATTGGTACAGGCGGACGTGAGATCGGCTTTATGTTCGGTCAGTACAAGAGACTCCGCAACGAGTTTACAGGAGTTCTTACAGGTAAGGGTCTTACATACGGCGGTTCTCTTACAAGAACAGAGGCTACAGGTTACGGTCTCTGCTACTTCACAGACGAAATGCTCAAGGCTAACGGCACGAGCTTCGAAGGCAAAAAGGTAGTTATCTCCGGTTCAGGAAACGTTGCTATCTACGCTACTCAGAAAGCTACAGAGCTGGGCGCAACAGTTATCACACTCTCCGATTCTAACGGATATATTGTTGATCCCGACGGTATCGAGCTTGATCTCGTTAAGCAGATCAAGGAGGTTGAGCGCGGACGTATCAAGGAGTATGTTGACAGAACATCTCACAAGAACGTTACTTACACAGAGGGCTGCAGCGGTATCTGGAGCGTTCCCTGCGACATTGCACTCCCCTGCGCTACACAGAACGAGATCGACGGTGACAGCGCTGCTCTCCTCGTAAAGAACGGCTGTAAGGCTGTTGCCGAGGGCGCTAATATGCCTTCAACTCCTGAGGCTATCGAGACATATCTTGCAAACGGACTTCTCTACGGTCCTGCTAAGGCTGCAAACGCAGGCGGCGTTGCTACTTCCGGTCTTGAAATGAGCCAGAACAGCGAGAGACTTTCTTGGACATTTGAAGAAGTTGACTCTAAGCTCCACGGCATTATGAAGAGCATTTTCAAGTCATGCGACGAGGCTGCTAAGGAGTACGGTATGCCCGGAAACTACATGGCAGGTGCAAACATTGCAGGCTTCCTTAAGGTTGCTGAGGCAATGAAAGCTCAGGGCTGCGTTTGATTAAATCAAACTTAATAAAGAACAATAATCTTCCGCTGTAATAATCGGCGGAAGATTTCTTGTAGAGCATAATTTTACCTAGGACAAGGCAAAAATCCACAGATATACTGTCCAGGTCATCAACAAAACTTGCCAAAAATACAAGTGTAATAAAGATTTTAAGCATACTCGGAGCATTATTTATTTTTATGGAGGTATATGTACTTTGGATTTATTCAAAAGGAAAATGGATCATCAGGTAACAGAAGACAACTGTCAGAATCACCTTGATGTAATGCGGGCGAATTACCGTGAAAATATCATTACTTCCAAATCTTTGCCTAAACCTTTATGGATACGTTTGCATAAAAAGGATGCACTGAACGTAGTTTACCGTGACAAAAACATCGTTTTTCAAAACGGACAGATCTATTATGCGTATCTTGTGCAGGCAAATGAGATGTTGTTTGAAAAGGGAAACAAATTAGATCTGCCTGCAAATATTTTATACTCTACACATCCTCTTGCAGAAAAATTTCCTGAATTTCTCATGGATATAGGCAGAGAAATGTTTTATTATAAAGGAAAACCTGAGGAGGAGATCCCTGAGCCATTACGTGAAGTTGTAAGAATTATTACAGACGAACTTGACCGTTCAAGCGTAGATTTCAGCATAAGTATGCCTGATCCTGAAAATCCAGATAAAACAATTGATAATATAGATGTGCATTTCTGCTCGGTCATTGTTTTTCACAAGGATATTCCAAATCAAATACTACAGGGGTCATATCTGCCTATTCTCGCTGCTCCGCATCTTTCTACTGCTGTTTTAATATTACCTAAAGAATACTGGACTGCTCCTTTTTATGAGTTAAATGTAACTGAATAACTCAATGCAAGAGCCTGTTTATGCTAATTCTCGGTCAAACTAATGAAAAGATTGGCAGACAGTATTTTGTTAATCAAGGAAAAAATCCGCAGGCATACCGTCCCGATTATCAACAAAATTTGCCTAAAATACGTGCGTAATAAAAATTTCTTTTAGGAGGAAATTATGCGAAAAAACAGTATAATTGCTGCAATAGCGGCGGTATCCCTTGCTTTATTATCTTCGTGCGAGAAAAAAAATGAAAGTATGACATCTTCGTCTGAGCTTGTCAGCCAAAATTTTATTGACAGCTATATTCTGCTTTCTGCAAACGAAGAAATGTCCGACAGTGAACTTGATGAAGCTGCAAAAATCTTTGGAAGAAGAACCGATGCGCTTCAGATTCTATATAGAACATATGTTGATTATGACTCCAATTCAGTCCGTATTGATTTCCAATATGATGATAGCTCCGCTGATAAACTGCTTGAATCAATAACTGATAAAAATATTATTGAGTTTCGTAAAGGCAGCGATTATTCGTCGAGCGAGCTTATTCTTGGAAATGATGCTATTGCCAAATCTGAGGTCATGACAATGTTTAAAGAAGATGGTACACAAGATTTTATAGTTAATATAGAATTCAATGATGAGGCAAGTATAGTATTTGCTGATATTACCGAAGAACTTGCAGGAACTGACATTCCGATTTCGATCTGGTTTAACAGTGAACTTATTTCTGCTCCGTCGGTTCTTTCAAAAATAGACACTGGACTGTGTTATATAAGCGATAATCTGGATTATGAAAGTGCATCGGATATTGCGGAAAAAATCAACTCTGAACCTCTTAAATACGATTTTTCTGTTACTGAGCATGAGTTTAAAACTGCATATCAGTAATAAAATTCCCTGTTCCGATCATAGAACAGGGAATTTTATTACTGACACTCAAACTCTTCATCGCATCTCTTCAAAAATTCTTCAAAAACTTCATTCAGGAGCTCGTCATCCTCAACGGAAATAAACTCGTCCGTTTCCTCGTCCTCACCCGGAATAACTTCAAGAATAACCACTTCATCTTCGGTATCCTCAAAAGGAAGAAGAACCGCAAACTCACGCTCGTTGTATTCAATAACGTCAAGCACCTCAAACGATACGTCCTCGCCGTTGTCGTCAGTAAGGGTAATGAAGTTTTCATTTTCCTCATCCATTTCGGTATTTTTTTCCATATTTTCGCTCATTTTGATTGCACCTCCGCAGATTTTACTGTAATTATTTTACCATATTTTTCGCAAAAAATCAAGAGAATATCAATAATATTTTTCAGTGAAGCGGATATAATATCATCGGGAGATGATAAAATGAATTATAAAAAGATCCCAGTCCCTGAACCGGACAAAAACGACCTTGAATACGTCTGTCCCCCTGCCTCTTGGGGCGATATGACAGGACTTATTCCAACCGGACCGGAAAGCCGCAGCGATATAAATTCCTATGAGGAACTGTATCCATTCCTGCCGCATCCTGAAGCCTATATCCGGGATTAATAAAAGCGCCGCACAAAGATTATCTGTGCGGCGCTGATTTTAAGTTATCAGCCGGCGTCCGTTTCCGTGCCAAGATTTCCTGATATAACGATCGTACTTACACCCGGCTGTACAGACCATGCTCCCGTTGCCGGATCCTGCTCAAAAGCAGCAGGAGGAACGGTGATCTGACCGTCAAGCGATCTGAATACGCCAGTTGTTTCAGAGTAGCTGTAATTAGTTCCCTCAGTCCACGGTCTGCCGTTGAATTCAGCCGTAAGATTGCTGAGAACCGGATTGAAAGTATCGCTGAAAACAATATCGTCATCAACAGTCGCTTCGGTACTGCCGCTGTTCTGAATAGTAAAGGTGTAGGTTACTCTGCCGTTCTCCTCAACAGCCGCAGGACTAAGAGCCTTGCTTATATCCAAAGAAGGAGCATTTTCCGGCGTAACTCTTGCTGCGGCGGAAATATCCGAGAATCCTGCTCCGCTTACTGTCACCGTATTGTCGATAGCAGCGTTCTCTCCAAGGGGAGCAAACCTGTTAGCGGCAGCAGTATAGACGATCGATGCATTTCCGCCTGCCGGAACGCTTATTCCCGTAACGGTAAGAGGCGATTCCGACGTAACCGTAGGAGCGCTCTGAGGCACGCCGTTCACAAAATATTTTACAGATCCGGTTACATAAGTCAAAGGCACGACAGATGTGCCGGGATCTCCAAAGGTATATTCGCCAAGATCATCGGTAACTGTAACATTGTTATAGCTCGTTGAGCCGTTGTTTACAATGTTGATAACGTATGAGTTATCCCTGCCGGCGGCATAAGTGCCGTTGACAGGCGTTTTAGTCACGGTGAGACTTTCAAGTATCTCTCCTGCCGTGATGTTGGAACTTGCCACATTGCCGTTATACGACAGTGTAGCCTGATTATAGAAAGTTGCCATAATAATTCCTCCATAGGCAATAATTGACAGAATCAAGGGGAAAAGAAAACTCTTTCCCCCTAACATTATATTCAAATACTGCCTTTTCGGAAGATTGTCCGGATTATTGAGGAAATATCATCCTCATTGCGTTGAAAATCTTCCAGTTGAAGAATCAGTTCCTTTTGCCGTTCCCGGCACTGCTCCTGAGTCTTGTTCGGAAAATTTTTCTTTCCCGCACAGTAGCGCTCAGATAGTTTAATTATTACAAGAAGCGTCCCTGCGGAAAGATTGTTTATCTCATTATCATTCAGCAAATCACCAACGCCCTCGGCAAATCCCTGTACAGCCTCGCCTATCTTCTGCATATCAAAGCCGACAGAAGTCACAGAGCGCAGCATATCACCGAAATCTACAAAGGCATAGCCTCTCATTAACGTATCGAGATCAATAACCGCAGGAATTTTGCCGAAAATTATATTGTCCGCCTTTGTGTCTCCATGAATATTCCTTATTGGCAGCGGAATATCGTGATCATACAGCTCAATAGGCGTTTTCAGCAGAAAATCACCGGAATTTATTACTCTCAGAAAACGTCCGACAGCAAATCCGTGAATATAAGGCGAATACACGCCCGATGGCTCGATATATCTATACATCCGCCATACTTCACCGTTTTCCTTAAAATACTTTTCGCCTCCGGCAGTCAGAAATTCAGGAATTCGCACGCCGCAGCCGGAATTTTCCGAAAAAGCCTGCACGATAAAGTCTGTGTTTTCTTCAATAATCTCCGGAAACTTAAATACATCACGGTTTATGGACTGCAAAATATATTTTCCTCTGCGGCATTTCAACAAAAATGTACGGTTGATATGACCGTTTTTCAGCTCTGTAACGCTGCAAATATCGCCGACTCCAAAGAGTGCGGCGATTCGCTCAATACTCATATTAATTTTTAAGACTCTGCATAGGCGCAGGTATTCTTCCGCCTCTGCTTATGAATTTAGCAGAAGATTTATCCTTGATCGGCATAACGGGACCGCTGCCCAGAAGTCCGCCGAATTCGAGTGTTTCTCCCTGTTTTCTGCCAATTGCAGGAATAAGACGAACTGCCGTAGTCTTGGAGTTCACCATTCCTATGGCTGCCTCATCAGCGATAATGGCAGAAATCGTCTCAGGAGTAATGTCACCGGGAACAACGATCATATCAAGTCCCACAGAACATACCGCCGTCATTGCTTCAAGCTTTTCAAGGCTGAGAGTTCCGTCAACGGCTGCGTCGATCATTCCGGCGTCCTCGGAAACAGGAATAAATGCTCCGGACAGACCGCCCACCGTAGATGAAGCCATAACTCCGCCTTTCTTTACTGCATCGTTAAGCATAGCAAGACAAGCAGTCGTGCCGTGAGTTCCACACTGCTCCAGTCCCATTTCCTCAAGGATATGAGCAACGCTGTCGCCGATAGCCGGAGTAGGCGCAAGAGAAAGATCGACAATTCCAAACGGAACATTCAGCAGTTCGGAAGCTCTTGCACCAACAAGCTGGCCCATTCGGGTAATTTTAAATGCAGTCTTTTTGATAATATCGGCAAGCTCGTTTATAGACGCTTCGGGATATTTAGCCAGCGCCGCACGAACAACTCCGGGACCGGAAACGCCAACATGGATCTCGCAGTCCGGTTCGCCCACACCGTGAAACGCGCCTGCCATAAAGGGATTATCCTCAACGGCATTGCAGAAAACAACAAGCTTTGCAGGGCCGATGCAGTCGCGGTCGGCTGTCCTCACGGCTGATTCACGGACTATTCTGCCCATGAGAGCAACGGCGTCCATGTTTATGCCCGACTTTGTAGAACCGATATTTACGGAAGAGCAGATATTCTGCGTAACGTCAAGAGCTTCGGGAATTGACTCGATAAGCTCCAGGTCACCGGCGCTGAATCCCTTGTGAACAAGTGCGGAATATCCGCCGATAAAATTTACGCCGCAAGTGTCAGCCGCCCTCTGAAGCGCCTTTGCAAACTGTACAGGATTTTTTCCGGGACAGGCTGCTGCAAGTATAGAAATTGGAGTTACGGAAATTCTCTTGTTTATAATCGGAATGCCGTATTCCTTTTCAATTCTCTGTCCTGCCGGCACAAGTTCCTTTGCGCATCTTACTATTTTCTCGTAAACCTTAGCGCAAGCACGGTCAATGTCGGTATCAATGCAGTCAAGGAGGGATATTCCCATAGTTATAGTGCGTATATCCAGACATTCATCCTGAATCATACGGATCGTTTCAAGTATATTGTATACGTTAAGCATTGTAACCTCTCTCCTTAAACACTGTGCATAGAATTAAAAATGTCTTCATGCTGCGTATGAATTGAAAGTCCAAGCTCGCCGCCAAGATTAGTCATCTTATCCACCAACTCTGAAAAATCGCTGTTTATCGCAGATATATCCACAAGCATGATCATTGCAAACATATCCTGAAGCACACTCTGTGTAACCTCGATAACGTTTACGTTAAATTCTGCACATATTCCGCTTACTCTATGAAGAATGCCTACGGTATCCTTTCCGATTACGGTTATCACTGCTCGCATAAATAATTCTCCTTTTTAATAATAATCTTTAATATTCATTATATCATATAATGTCTAAATTTGCAACAGGCGCGGAAATAAATTCCGACTAATATTTTTTCAGCGCGACACAGGATGCAGCGTCACGCTGCTTATATCATAAAAAAATAAAAAAGAAAACCCTAAATATAATTTTATTTTTTTACATATGTTTTTTTCATAAATCTGTGGCATGATTCAAAAAAATATGTTATAATAAAAGTGTTATCATTATATTGTTCTGCCAATCTGGCAAGGTTTAATAAGCAAAGCTATATTTATTTGAGGATGGTGTTAATCATGAGATACATTGACTGCCACACGCATACTCAGTTCTCTATGGACTCCGAGGCCGATATAAATTCTATGATCGAACGTGCCATTGAGCTTGATCTGGCGGCATATGCCATTACAGACCATTGCGAATGCAGCACATGGTATCCCAAAGAGCATTATAAAGAAACTGAGCTTTTCGACCATTTCAATTACGCTGAGGATTTTGACCGTTCCCTTGAAGCCGTTACCGCTCTTAAAGAAAAATACGGACGAAAAATAAACCTTATCTGCGGAACCGAGCTTGGACAGGCAACTCAAGATATTGAGGCGGCGGAAAAAGCGGCGGAGGATGAGCGGCTGGACTTTATAATCGGTTCTTTGCATCAGCTGAGAGGAGAAAAAGATTTTTTCTATATCGACTATAAAAATATGTCGGAAGATGAAGTATTCTGCTTGCTTGAAAAATACTTCAAAGAGGTCTATGAGCTTTGCCAATGGGGAAAATTTGACGTCCTGGGTCACCTTACATATTCGCTTCGGTATATGAAGCGCCGTTGCGGTATAAATCCTGATATAAGCCGATTTGACGAAATAATTGCCGAAAGCTTCCGTGAACTTATTGTAAAGGACAAGGGCATCGAGATCAACACATCCGGTCTCCGTCAGGGATTTGGCGACTGCTTCCCCTCTCTTAAATATGTGAAGCTGTTCCGCGATCTGGGCGGCATGCTTGTTTCCGTTGGTTCAGACGCTCACAAAGTAGAAGATTTGGGAAGAAATATTACCGACGGCTTTGAGATAGCTCGTGCGGCAGGTTTCGACCGCGTGTGCTGGTTCAAAAAGCATAAAGCATATTATACAGAGATCTGAGAGCCGGTTCGGAATCTGATAAGCATTATAAGAAAGGAATAATTTTTATGAACGATATTGTTAAAATTTTACAGCAAAATGCGCGTATTTCCAACACAGCGCTGGGGGAAATGCTTGGAATTACGCCGAAAGAAGCTGAAACGGAAATCCGTAAGCTTGAAAACGAAGGCGTTATCAAAGGCTACAGTGTGATAGTAGACGATGAAAAATACGATAAATCAATAGTCTACGCTACTATTGAGCTGAAAGTCACTCCGCAGCGCGACTGCGGATTTGACGATATAGCCAAAACTATCATGATGTACGACGAGGTTGAAAGCGTAAGCCTCATGTCCGGAGCATATGACCTGTCAGTTGAGGTCAAAGGCAATAATCTGAAAGATGTAGCTCTCTTTGTTTCCGAAAGACTCTCCACTATTGACGGAGTTCTCTCAACCGCTACCCACTTTATTCTCAAAAAATACAAGGAAAAGGGAATCTTCATTGACGGTGAAGAACCTGATGAAAGGGGTTTGGGTTAATCGTGTTTGATTACGATAAAGTGCTGTCCAATAAAATAAAACAGATCAAGCCCTCCGGAATACGAAAATTCTTTGATATTGCCGGAACAATGGAGGGAGTTATCAGTCTTGGCGTAGGCGAACCGGATTTCTCCACCCCATGGGTAATACGCAAGGCTGCTATACAGGTGCTTGAAAGAAAGCATATCATATACGGCCCCAACAAAGGTCTTACGCCCCTGCGTGAAGCTGTAAGCCAAAAAATTGAGAAAAAGCACAGCATAAAATACTGTCCTGAAAATGAAATTCTTATAACCGTGGGCGGCTCTGAGGCTATTGACCTGGCTCTCCGTGGAATAATCGATCCCGGTGACGAAGTACTTGTGGTTGAACCATGCTTTGTATGCTACGCCCCATTGGTGGAACTTGCAGGCGGCGTTCCGGTTTCTGTCCCCACAAGGATCGAAAATAATTTCAAGCTGACTTTAAATGATTTTAAAGACAAAATTACAGACAAAACAAAACTGCTGATCATGCCCTTTCCCAACAACCCCACCGGAGCCGTAATGACAAAAGAGGATATCGAACCAATTGCCGAATTTCTCCGGAATACGGATATTATGGTTCTCTCAGATGAAATATACTCCGAGCTTACATACGGCAGAAAACACTATTCCATTATTGAAGCCCAGGACATGGCAGAGCGTACAATTTATGTAAACGGCTTTTCAAAGGCATATGCTATGACCGGCTGGCGTCTTGGATATGTTGCCGCTCCCGAACCGATAATATCCCAAATCGCAAAAATCCATCAGTACGGCATTATGTGCAGTCCGTATATCAGTCAAAATGCTGCTGTTGAGGCTCTTGAATCCTGCGATTCAGAGGTCGTAAAAATGGTTGATGAATACAATATCAGGCGGCGCTATCTCGTCAATGAATTTAACCGTCTTGGTCTGACCTGCTTTAATCCGGAAGGAGCGTTCTATGTTTTCCCCTGTATCAGCAGCACGGGCATGAACAGCGAGGAATTCTGCGAACGTCTTCTTTTTGAAGAAAAAGTAGCCGCCGTTCCGGGCAGTGCATTCGGCGAAAGCGGAGAGGGGTATATAAGAATATCCTATGCATACTCTTTAAAGCATCTTATGGAGGCTATGAGCCGCATTGAAAGATTCCTGAAAAAAATCGGCGGTGAACATCATGAAGATTAAAACAGCCGCTAAAGTAAATCTTGCCCTGGATGTATGCGGAAAACTGCCGAACGGCTACCATGTCATAAAAAGCGTTTTCCAGACGGTGGGCATATATGACGAAGTGACCGTGGAGCTTAACAATTCGGGAAATATCGACGTAAATTGTATTTTGACCGACGAATTTGACCGGGCAGACCACGTTCCAGGAGGCGAAAAAAATATTGCATACAAGGCGGCTCGTCTTTTTCTGGATACGATTGGCTCTGACAAAGGATGCGGTATTGTCATAAAAAAAGGGATTCCCTCACAGGCAGGCATGGGCGGAGGAAGCTCAGACGCCGCTGCCGTTATATACTGTCTTAACGAGCTTTGCAGCGCTCGGCTTGATATTCAGAAGCTTGTGGAGATAGGCAAAAAAATCGGTGCGGATGTTCCATTTTTCTTTACCGGAGGAACGGCTTATGTTTCCGGAATTGGTGAAAAAATAACTTCTCTCCCCGATTATTCCGGAAGAATCCTAGTCGTGGCAAAGGGAGTTCAGGGCATTTCCACTGCTGAAGCCTACAAGGCTGTCGACAGGCTTGAAGCTCCGAACCGCCCCAATATAGAAAGTCTTTCAAAGGCTATTGCAGAAACCCCCGAATGCGCCCATCGCTTTTTTGGAAATATATTTGAGGACGCTGCCGCTCTTGAAGAAGTATCACAGATCCGCAGAATAATGAAAGCATCAGGAGCTTTATCAGCAGTAATGACAGGAAGCGGCTCTGCTGTTTTCGGACTTTTCACCGATATGGACAATGCAAAAAAATGCCGTGATATTTTGAAAAAACAGGAATTTTTTTCCGGAGTATGCCTTACGACCGATAAAGCCTTTATTAATTGTGAATAATATTTCCGTTACGGGAAATAATAACACCACAAAATCAAGACGCTCACCATAAAAATTGTGCGGCGCCTCAAATAATGAATTTGTGGAGGTTAAATAAATGAAAGCAACTGGAATTGTAAGAAGAATTGATGACCTGGGACGTGTTGTAATACCCAAGGAAATCAGAAGAACCATGCGTATCCGCGAG
>CAJTWQ010000010.1 GCA_910579835.1 uncultured Ruminococcus sp. | reverse complement strand
GGTCATTCCGCAGATGAAGCAATTCAGCAAATCAAAGATAATGATTATCTCCACAAGGTTTCCGAATATTCAGGAGAGATGCTCCTTGTTGGAATTAACTATGACGAGCAGAAAGGTCATACTTGTAAAATCGAGAGAATCCAAAAATAAAAGTTTTTTAAATTAATTTTTGAAAAATTATTGACAAATCAGACTGAATATGCTAAAATAATAACAGTTACAGATGTCATCTATTTTGTTACATCATGACAACATAAAATAGGCATTTTCGAGAAATCGAGAATGCTTATTTTTATGTCTAAAATCATGAATTGTGCGCTATTTGTGCGCCAACGTTATAAAAAGTTATGAAAAGATACGGCAAATTATAAGAAGATAAACAGAAAGCAGAGCAGGATTTTATTAAATCTACTCTGCTATTTTTATTAACCTGATGCAGCAGCATTCTTTTTTCTGAGTATCACATCAGCAACGCAGTCAACGACCTGATCCTTGCCCTTGTCGAGGATATGCTCATAGATGTTCATAGTTGTAGTGACATTTTTATGACCAAGCCACTTGCTTATGGTTGTTATGTCGATACCGTTAAGGCAGAGAACAGAAGCCAGTGTGTGCCGGAATGCGTGAGGATTGATATGCGGCAGATTGTTCTTTTCAGAAAATTTATCAAGCCAGTCGGTAATGCTGTCCGGGTGCATGGGATAGCCTATATCGCTGCCATTATCCTTGACGAATAGGAAGTCAGCCCTCTGACGGCGTTTAATGCCCTTTCCGTCTGCAATCTCAATGAAGCTGTTCCACTCCGAGCCTGCTTCACGCCTGAGATCAAGCCAGTATGTACGGTATTCCGCGAGTAGTTCCATAGTTTCGTCAGCAAGCTTGACGCTGCGATCAGAATCAGCAGTCTTGGTTGAATCCTCGTATATGCCGAACTCTTTGGAGTACAGCAGATTGTTATTGATATGTATGGAATTGCTGTCAAAGTCAACGGCACTCCATTTCAAACCCATTATTTCGCCACGTCTACAGCCTGTAACAATGAGCAGGTGAGTAATGATCTTCCATTTCAGCGGAGCGTGATTAAGGCAGTCTCTTATGCGCTCCAGCTCCTCCGGCTCAAAGTAGTTGACCTCGTTGGGCACGGTCTGCTTTTGGCTTGTTTATGACCTTTACCGCCGCATTATACGGCACGAGCATTTCCTTTTCGGCATAGGAGAGAATAAGGGAAATAAGCCTGTGATGCTCCTGTATGGTCTTTTCTGAAAGCGGTCTGCTATCCTGTTCAATGTTGAAAACGGTATTTACAGGGACTTTCAGAGCGTTACATATAGCCGTAGCCTTATCGCCTGAGATAGGTTCGCCCCTTTTGGCTGCGTTAATAGTTGTCAGCGACACTCCCGAAAGCTCCGAGAGCTTTTTCTGCGTTAGTCCTGCGGCTTTGACCTGCTCCTTGATGTCGGTTATCGGTACTGCTCTTGTGCCCTTTCTCAGTCCTGATTGACGAAACTGCGTGTATAATTCCGAAAGGTGCTGAGGTCGAATATCCGTCAGTCTGATATGCCCTATGCCCTTGTTAATGCGCTCCAGAAGCTCCCTATAGCGTTTTATAGTGCTGTGTTTCGTGCCGGATTCCTCTTTGCTGTTTAGGAGGATTCTTTAGTCACAGTATGTGGCTACAGCGTTGAAAAGAAAAACGATGGCACTTTCAGCTTTCATCCGATCGATAAAGACGGCAAAGTCGTATTTGACGACGGAACAACTGCTGTTGTAGACGGTGCACATCTGCTGTCCGACCAGAACGCCGCCATTGCAGATACAGCTGAAAATGAATCCATGGAGGATATATCCTCATGGACAGACGAAGAAGTCGTTAATGCTGTAAATAAATATCTTGAAGAAAACTGGAGCGCAGGACAAAGATATTACTGGTCTGCAAACAATATGAGAGAATATAACGGCGAATTTGGTGAACGTTATATCTTGCTGATGATTCGCTGCAACAGCTCAACATCAGCTGATGTGGATTCCGGTTCAAGCGTTTCAATTAATATAGCAACCGGAGAAGCGAAAATAAATCATGGGAATACTCCGCCAAACGAATGGTTTAATATTAATGATTATTATGTTGGATGAAAAACTATCGGTTTATACTGCAAATGACCGCTCTGAAAATTCAGGGCGTTTGTTTTTAATGACGAAAAAAGATGAAAATATAAGATAAAGCCAGTAATATCATGATAAATTTGAAAAAATCCACAAAAACAGCTTTAATTATTCTCAGAACACACTTGCGGTTCAAACGAACTTGTGATATAATCATATCATTACAAGAGAGGAGTAAAAGACCATGCACAAGATCATACCAGGAACAACGCTGAAATATTCAGAAGGTGCGCGAGAAGAGGCGTTCTCTCTTGTTTCGCCGGTTCTTGAAGCTACAGGGGGACTTACCCTTTCACAGCTTTCAAAGCTTACTGGTCTAGAGGGAACTACTATTCAGAACTGGATAAAGCGGGGCTGGGTATCGTCCGCCAAAAGCAAGCGATATTCGGAAAAGCAGGTAGTGCGGATACTGCTTATCAATATGCTCCGCGGTGCAATGAAGCTCGACGACATTGCAAGGCTCATGTGCTTTGTAAACGGAGATGTGGAAGATACCGCAGACGACATTATTTCCGACATAAATCTGTACAATATGCTGTGCAGGATAATCTTTACAGCAGAGGAAAAAGGCGTTTTCGGCACATTGCAGATATGGGGCATTATTGAAGATGAGATTTCTGCAAATAACGAGTACATAACTGATCCTGAAAGACTCAGACAGGCGTCATATATTATGGTGCTGGCATACAGAAGCGGCTATCTGAAATCAGAAATGGAAAAAGAACTTTCCGCAATTTTTCAAAAGGAGAATAAAAATGTCAATCAACATCAGGGAGCTTAACAGAAAAGGCTCAGAAAAGAAAGAATTCAAAGGAGTAAAATGGATAGTAATAGGAATTGCTGCAATTCTTGTTGCCGTAAATTCCTTCACTATTGTTCCTGCCGGAAATACAGGTGTGGTGCTTACTCTCGGAGAGGTCTCCGACAAGGGACTGGACGCAGGCTTTCACTTGAAAGTACCGTTTATTCAGAAGGTGCAGCACATGTCCAATAAAATTCAAGTATACGAAACACCAGCATCCGCTGTTTCAAAGGATCTTCAGACGGTAAGCAGCAACATTGCCGTAAACTACAAGCTGGTTTCCGACAACAGTCCAAAAATGTACGAAGAGGTCGGTGCAGAATATCAGACAATACTCATCGCTCCTGTCGTTCAGGAATGCATGAAATCTGCAACGGCTAAATATACCGCCGAAGAATTAATTACAGAACGTGCCGCCGTGGGTGAAGAAGTTAAGGCAAGTCTTGACAGCAAACTGAACGATTATGGTATATACATAGAGAAATTCAACATTGTGAATTTTGATTTTTCAACGGAATTCAACAATGCTATCGAGGCAAAACAGGTGGCGGAGCAGAATCTCCTTAAAACAAAAACGGAGCAGCAGCAGGCTATCGAGATCGCAAATGCAGAAGCAAAAAAGAAAACGATTGCCGCCGATGCTCAGGCACAGGCAACGCTTACGGAAGCACACGCTCAGGCAGAAGCAAACAAACTTCTTGAAGAGTCGCTTACGGAAAAGATTATTGCATATGAGCAGATACAGAAATGGAACGGCGTTATGCCTAAAGTAACAGGCAGCGACAGCGGACTTCTTATCAATATGGATATTGACGACAGCTCCGCAGTACAGACTCCTGTCCAGCAGACTACTGAAAGCGGTGAATAATATTGGAAAAGCATTTTAAACCTGACGCGTGCGATTTAGCCGCGTTTATCGGAGAATTTATTGTAGAGCTTATCTGCTTGTGATATAGTGGAAATCAGACGCACAAACAAATAAGGCGGTTTTGGGGAAAACTGTCTTGACGCAGGATGAGGTAAAAGATGTCATTCTGGAATGTTTTTAATGAATTTCTTGATTTGTTTATCGGAATATCTGACTTAAAGCGCAATGAAGAAGAAAACAGAAACCGGGATCTTGATTATATTGAGGTATATCGGACTGAACTGGAGCGTAATAGAGAGTTTGACGCAAAGATAGCGGCTCAGCGTAAAGAACGGTATGAATCAAGAAATAAAGACGGAAAAATGGATGAGATTTAGAACTTGTTCTTAATCGGTGATTCCTTAATAGATAATGAAGCAGACCTGCTGGAAATATCCAACAGGTCTGTTTTTGCTTTAAAATATTAAAATCTCTGATTCACTATTCCTCACTGACTCCGTATCTGGAAAATTCCTCATAGGGAGCCATATGCCACAAATTCTTCACTACCTTACTTTGCGATTCATATAGTTTCGAAAGTTCCGTTTTATATTTCAGCCGTTCGTCACTGATACGCTCCATATCCTTTTCATGAACTCCTATATCGGCTGCCTTGTAATATTTTCCAAAAAACATAAGTTCTGCACCGCTTTTAACTGATAAATAGGATTTCGTTACCAGTTCGTGAGTCATGATGTGATGCTGATGTCCATATTCTCCTCTTTCATTGTGGGTAACAATAGTTTCCCAATCCTTGTATCCTATTACCAGATCAAGATCGGCAGAAATCTTATCATGCACCCTTTTCCAGTCATCGCGCTTTCCGTTTACTTTATCGGGATATGATAAAATAATTCCCTGATTGCCGGACTTTTCTACGACTTTTTTAAACTCACTGCTGCGTTCGGTATTTTTGCCGTTAGTGATGCACACTATAAGATAGTCTCCGTCCATAAGATGTCCGCCTCCGAAAATCACCTCGTCGTCAGGATGCGCTACGATCATCAGTTTATTTGCCTTATCGAAGTCAATACTTTCAAGAGACTTTTTCGTCAGTGGCGCAACATTATATGCTCTTATAAAGTTAATACCAAAAATTATCCCGACTGTTCCCAGAACTGCGAGAATAATCAGCAGCAATCCCTGCCATTTTTTCAGTTTTTCCATTCCTTTCCTTCTTTCAATACATATTAACATATATATTATATCACCTATTTGAGAACAAGTCAATTTAAAATCTGCAATATATAAAAATTGTTATTTATTAAGAAATTTGAAACATCTAAAATTATGTCTGTATTAATGAAATATGAACAGCTTTTAACTGCTTGAACGTTTTAAAATGTATTATACTATATGTATAAATATTTTTGTATAAAATGACATTTGACATTGTGCAATATGCTAAATTTATACTTATTTTCTTGCTAAAACCCTTGAATTTTGGTATTATGTAATCACAGAAGAAATACAAACAGTAATCGAAAAAATAAAAAAGTCGATTACCTGATATATAAAAGGAGTTGTCATTATGAAAAAAATGTTCAGAAAAATGGTCTCGATGGTATCTGCAATGGTTCTTACGTTCAGCTGCTCGATCAGCATAATTAAAAATGTAAATAATGTGTCCGTAACCGCAAACGCTTCTGAAGAATCTCAGTATACAGAACTTATTGAGGAAATGGCAGTAAAATTTAACGAGGCAAGAGAAGAACTTGGTTTGGAGCCTCTCAAGATCGTTCCTTATATAAATGAAATTTCTCAGGTTCGTGCAGAAGAACAGCCGATTCTGTATTCGCATACCCGTCCTGACGGATCGTTCTTCGCTTCAATTATTGACGTAAACACAGTTGATTATAAGACATCCGGTGAAATTCTTGCAGCGGGCAGCTCAGATGTTGATTCCATCTTCACAGCGTGGAAAAACTCTCCAAAACACTGGACAAATATTACAAAGCCCGAATTTACTCATGTAGGTATCGGTCTTACATACGACGCAAACAGCGACGGCAAATGGTATTGGGCTGCTATATTCGTAGGAATGTGGGAGGACAGTTCGCCTCTTGAAGGCGAAAGAATGCCTGGTAAGGCTCCTATGGTTAATGGAGTAAAAGAAAACGCTGAATTCATCCTGGGCGATGCGACACAAGACGGAATGATCGCTGTAAGTGACGCAACTTTTGCTCTCAGTGCCTACACATCTATAAGCTCAGGAATTGATCCGAAACTTACAGAAGCACAATTTAAAGCTATCGACGTTGACGGCGATGGAATCATTACCGGAACGGACGCTAACAAAATTCTTAGATATGCAACTCTTCTTTCCTCAGGTATTTCTCCTGACTGGAGCAATATGTAAAGACAGCTTACTTAACTGCCATAAATTATTTAAAAAGACTGCTCTCGTATGAGGGCAGTCTTTTTTTCGTTTATACCGTATATCCCTGCGCTCTGAAATCGTCGATCACCTGACCGAGAATCTCAGCATTAGTTGAAGATACTGAATGAAGAAGCAAAATTTCTCCGCCGTGAGCGGCTTCTGTGAGCTTTTTAATTCCCTCCGCCGGGTCAGGCTGACTGTCAGTTTTCCAGTCCACATATGCAAAGCTCCAGAATAGCGTTTTATATCCGCACTTCTGAACAGTCTCCAGAGACTGCTCGGAATATTCGCCGCATGGACAGCGGAAATACTGCATCTGATAACCGTAATTATTCATAACAAAATCGTGCAGCGACATTATTTCTTTTTCTGCTTCTGCCTCGGAAAGCGTCGGCAGGCTTGCATGGGTCATTCCGTGGTTTCCCAGAATGTGTCCCTCATCAATCATTCTTTTAACGAGAGCAGTCTCTTTTTTGGCGTAATCTCCCGTAAGGAAGAATATTGCCGTAACGTTCTTTTCCTTCAGTGTATCGAGAATTTTTTCGGTATATCCGTTTTCATAGCCCTGATCAAAGGTAATGATAATTCGCTTATCGTCTTCCGACAGGGCGAAGGCATCAAGGTCGCCATATCGGCTGTTGAATGCGGCCGCATCTACGGGACGGTTCTGTGCGTCTACTGTCGTACCCTGACCGTAGCCTATTTTCGCCGTATCTGCGGAATAAACCGCTGTACATGGAATCATGGCTGCTGTCATAAGCGCTGCCGCAGGAGCTATTATTTTCATAAGCTTTATAATTCCTTCCGAAATTAGCTGCGGATCATCTCCGCAATAGTATTATGGCTGTCCGAACGAAGATTATTTGTGGGAATTTTTTGCTTTTTGATTCCGTGTTAGACTGTACAACGAAACCGCCGGTGCATTGTTCTGCATCGGCGGTTTCGTATTATATACCCAAAGCTATTGCAAAAATGCAGTTAAGCCGGTTATTTCAAATATACAAGCTCCCATGTGCGGAAGCTTCAGAAATTGGATGGAAATAGCCCGTTCAGGCATTAAGATAAGAACTCACAAGAACCTGTAAAAGCTCGTCACGGTCAATGTGACGAATAAGATTCCGTGCGTTATTATATGTGGTTATGTAGGTCGGATCCTCCGAGAGGATATAGCCTACTATCTGGTTAATGGGATTATATCCTTTCTGAGTAAGAGCGTCATATACGATGGTAAGGTTTCTTTTGAATTCTGCTTCCTTATCCTCATTGACGGTAAAAGTCATAGTTTTATCAAACATTATTTATCAGCCTCCTGATTGTAAAATGTGAGTGACAATAAACATTTTCTCAATGTTATAGTAAACGCCGATATTTTTTGTGAGTTTACTATTTGCCGTCTTTTGCGGCAGCCGATTTACCGGAAGGCAAAAGAATAAGCGAATTTATTTTACTTACTATAATTATACTATAATAAGAAATATTTTGCAATAGCAAATGCCAATTTTTTTCAATATGACCGTATTTTCATGTTGAATTTATTTAAATTGCACAATATGTACGCTCCCCCAAGAGCATATTGTCAACCGCAGAGATATCATTTCTTAAATTGACAATGTGCGGGAGCGTTCAAACAGCCATGGGTTAGCCGCAGCAGCCTGTTCTCTTTACAAAGGAATTACAGTCTGTACACTCGGGAACGGTTGGGTTGGATTCGTGAGTGCCTACGGAAATGCAGTCAAGAGAACAATAATTCTCTGTTACACAGTTGTGCTGGCATTGACTTACTGTACATTTGATGTTGTCGTTTTTCTTTTTGTTTTCCATAAGATGATCTCCTTTTTGACCGACCTTAAAGGGTTCGGTTGATTCTGCGCATTTCTGCACAAAAATATTATTGACGTCTTGACCGACAATATTCACAAAACTATTGATTTTTTTCGTTAAAAGAAGTATACTATAGTAGTAAGTGGAAAAAATTTTTGTCATTTATAATTTGACGTTTTTTGCAGATGCCGGTTTGCCTTCGGTATAAGAGCCTGTTCAGTATCTTTTTTCGCACGTCTTTTCGGCAACTTTTGTCGCTTATTGCATCAAAAGTCTTTGCTATATGCCCAAAGGAAGTGCCCCTTGGGGTGTGTCAGTATGGCTGCAAATTTTTTCCTTTTAATTATCAAAATTATGCTCGAAAGCCCGCAAATAAAAAGATACTGAACAGGCTTTAAGACAAAATCAATTATGGCATTAATTAAAATTGTTCAGGTGAATTTTATGATATATATGCTTGAGGACGACAGTGGGATAAGAGACTTCGTAACATATGCACTCCGGAATTCCGGCTTTGAAACTGCTGATTTTGAAACGCCGTCTGCATTCTGGGAAGCTATAAACCGCAGACTTCCGGAGCTTATCTTACTGGATATTATGCTCCCCGAAGAGGACGGAATAACGATTCTGAAAAAGTTGCGCTCATCAGCGGACACCAAGCGTCTGCCTGTTATAGTGCTCAGCGCAAAGGGAACCGAATACGACAAGGTGACCGGACTTGACGGCGGCGCCGACGATTATATTGCCAAACCATTCGGGATGCTTGAACTGATCTCACGAATTAAAGCTCTGCTCCGCCGGGCGCAGCCGGAACAGATTCAGGATTCCGGAGAGCTGCGTATAGGCAGGCTGAAGGTATATCCCGAAAAGTATGAGGTTTATGCAGACGATGTACGCATTTCTCTGACTCTGAAAGAATATGAGCTTCTTATGACGCTTATAACTAATAAAAACCGCGTACTTTCCCGTGATTCTCTCTTGAGGAGGGTATGGGGTTACGATTTTACGGGAGAAAGCCGCACTGTAGATGTACACATACGAACGCTGCGCTCAAAGCTTGGGGAATGCGGCGAGATAATTCGTACCGTAAGGGGAGTAGGATATAAGGCAGGTGAGGACTGATTGTCGAAAAAAATATTTGTAGGCATTCTTGTATGGTCTGCCGTATCAGCCGTTTTATCCGCGGCGGCAGCAGTGATAATAACTGACTGCACAATAAATGGCGAAAGTATCAGAAATCTTATATTATTTTTTGCGGGATTCATCGGCTTGTCCGTTCTTATTGCTTCTGTGATCTCAATGAAGATCGTCAGACCTATAGCAAAAATAGATCTGGACAAACCAAAACCGATAAGCGGCTATCCGGAGCTTGACCGTCTCACAGAACGTCTTCGCATCCAGAACAGCCGTATAAATCGTCAGGTAAACGAACTGAGCCGCAATCACGATCAGTTCAGTCTTATAACGGAAAACATGGACGAGGGTATAATCATAGCTGATAAAAAACTGAATATTCTCACATGCAATTCAAGCTCCATGAGGCTTTTAGATGTAAAGGATATTTCTGCCGGACAGAGCGTTTATTCTTTCAATAACAGTGAAGTGTTCAGAAGATGTATACAGAATGCCGCCGGAGGAAGAAATTCGGAATGCACGGTTGAGACTTGTCAGGGTGAAAGCGTCGTAATAGCCAGTCCTGCCGGAAGCACTGATACATTTAACGGTATATTTATTCTGATTATGGATATTACCGAAAAACGCAAGCTGGAAATTATGCGCCGCGAATTCACTTCAAACGTTTCTCACGAGCTGAAAACACCTCTTACAACCATTTACGGCATATCGGATATGCTTGCCGGCGGGCTTGTAAAATCAGACGATACGGCTGAATTCGGCGCAAGGATCAGAAACGAAGCTGACCGCCTTATCAAGCTTATTAACGATATTATGGCTCTTTCAAAGCTGGACGAAGCTGCCGGACTCAGCGATGCCGAGGAAACAGACCTGTATGAACTTTCTGCGGAGATACTTGCGCGGATCAGCGAAAATGCCATGGAGAGAAATATCACTATGAAACTTTCGGGAGAACATATCTTATATATGGGAAACCGTACCGTTCTCGACGAGGTTATATATAATTTGTGTGATAACGCTATAAAATATAACAACGATGGAGGAAGCCTTGAAGTAAATATTTTAGAAGCGCATAAGAATATTATCATTACCGTTTCCGATACGGGAATAGGTATTCCCAAAGAACACACAGACCGTATTTTTGAGCGTTTTTACCGTGTAGATAAAAGCCGTTCACGAAAGATAAAGGGAACGGGGCTCGGACTTTCTATTGTAAAACACGGCGTTATGTATCACGGGGGAACAGTCCGGATTGAAAGCAATCCGGGCAGCGGAACGGTGTTTACAGTTGAACTGCCCGAATGCATCTCTGCCGGGAGATAGCCGCCCGGCACTACTGTCTTTTCTTCCTCTGTTCTGCTATTCCCTCATATTTACGCTTGGTCGCCAGACCGCCCCTTATATGGCGTTCCAGCTTGTTGATCTCAAGAATATCCTTTACCTGTGCATACAGCTCTGGATCTTCTTTTTTGAGACGCTCGCTTACATCTTTATGTACGGTACTTTTTGATATTCCGAATTTTTTTGCTGCGGCACGGACTGTTGTTTTGTTTTCAAGAATATACTGTCCGAGAATCACTGCTCTCTGATCCTGCCGGGATTTCAATTTACCGCCCCCTTCACAGTCTGTCATAGTTTGCTATATTTGATTTAAGCGGTCTTTTATTCGCCGATAAACCGGCAAATATTAAACGATGAAAAATTTGGTCGTTAAATATGTAATCAGCATAAGGACAGACCTTTTATTTGCAGCCGTAAACGGCTTCCATAAACTATATGCCGGCGGACTCCTGTTTAATGCAGAATTCATGCGTAATCAATGACGTCGGCTTTGTCGTGATTTTGATTAAACAGCAGTTTGCACAAAATACTCGATAATATTTTTAGCACAATGCCTTACAGTAACAATAAATGACTGATTAATATTTATTTAGCAAGAAATGACTTGAAATATTCATAATTTTATAATAAAATATAAATAGTAAGTTAAAGAATCAGTACAGGCTATAATATTGAATTATGACGAAAGGAATGATGCTTATGAAGAAAAAAATGCTTAAACGCTCCCTTTGCGGTGCGCTTACTGCGATGATATGCTTTGCCGGAGTTTCGGTTCCCGGTGCAAATGCCGGCGAGGAACAGCAGATCGGTACCAGGGACGGCTATGACTGGGAACTATGGAACCAGTACGGTCAGGGTACTGCAAATATGACAGTCGGAGACGCCGGCACATATGAATGCAGTTGGAGCGGCATTCATAACGTTCTGTTCCGTTCGGGAAAAAAGTGGAACGATAATCCTCAGTGGACTTCGCTGAACGGAATCTCAGTGGAATACGAAGTAGACTATAAACCGAACGGAAATTCATATCTATGCATTTACGGCTGGATGACGCAGCCAACCGTTGAGTATTATATTTGCGACTCCTACGGCACATGGAGACCGCCCGGAGACGGTTTCCAGCTCAAGGGTACAAAGCAGATAGACGGCGGTACCTACGAAATATACGAGGGCACTCATACAGGTCCTTCAATTTTCAGCAGTAATGAAACATTCAACCAGTACTGGAGCATCCGCGTTGCAGGACAGCTCCGCACAAAGGGAACGATCAGCGTTTCGGAGCACTTCAAGGCGTGGGAGGAATACGGCATAAAGCTTGGCGGACTTCATGAGGTTGCCCTTAACGTAGAAGGCTATGAAAGTTCGGGAAGCGCAAAGGTTACAAAGAATAATCTCGTGCTTGGGGTTCCGACAGTGCAGCCGCCCATTGAACCTGTGGAACCGGACGAAAACGGCTATTTCTTCAATTCCACGTTTGAGGACGGTATTGATAGCTGGCAGGGCAGGGGAGAAGCATCGGCAGAACAGACCGGCAGCTTTTCGTGCAGCGGTTTAAAATCTCTTGCCGTTACGGGACGTACCGATTCATGGAATGGCGCGGCAATAGCTCTTGATCCTATAGTTTTCGTACCGGGAAATACATATGGATTTACAGCAGATGCAATGCAGAATACTGAAGCTTCAGAGGACTTTAAGCTCACCCTTCAGTGTACGGTGGACGGTGAAGATCAGTATATCAGCGTTGCCGAGGCGACCGGAGCAAAGGGCGAATGGGTGCAGCTGGCAAACAACAGCTTTACCATTCCGGAGGGAGCCTCAAATCTGATTCTCTACGTTGAGACTGTCGACAGTACTACAGACTTCTATATTGACGACGTTATTGGTGCACAAGAGGGGAAAATCAATATCGGCGTTACTCCGCTGCCAACGGATTATATACGCGGCGATCTGAACGGCGATAAGGTAATAGATTCCTTTGATGTTGTGCTCATGAGAAAGGCTGTAATCGACGTATTTACAGGTAAACCCACACCTGCCGCCGCTGATGTGAACGGAGACGGAACAGTCCGGATGGACGATCTTGTTCTTTTGCAGAATTATGTTCTTAATACCGTCGGGGAATTCCCCAAGCCCATAGAGACAACCACTACTGTGACTACTACAACTAAGAAAAATATACAGACAACTACAACAACGAAGCAGAATACAGGCAATTCGTCAGGTTATATGGAAAATGTAAGAAAATCAATGACAAATAATGTTCCGGCATCTGCCACAAGCGGAAACAGCAATTACGGAACACTTGAAAAAATCACCTATTTCTCATCAACAGCCGGCAGAAATAAGACTGCTAATGTTCTTCTTCCTGACGGATACAGCGCAAGCGAAAAATATCCGGTTCTGTATGTAAATCACGGTATCTTCGGAGATGAAAGCTCCATGCTTTCAGGCATGAGCATAAGGGAAATGGCTGGAAGCCTTGTTCAGAGCGGCGAGGCTGTAAAGATGATAATTGTATTCCCGCAGATGTTTTCCAGCAACACTATGACGTCACCCGGCGGCATGAATCAGGAGACATGCGTAGGATATGATATGTTCCTTGACGACCTTACAAAGGATCTTATGCCCTACATGGAGCAAAATTACTCCATTAAAACGGGTAGGGAAAATACTGCGATCTCCGGCTTCTCAATGGGCGGACGTGAATCCCTTTATATTGGCGTTATGCGCCCCGATCTTTTTGGATATATCGGCGCCGCATGTCCGGCTCCCGGTGTTACTCCCGGTTCGGATATGTTCATGAGTCATCCCGGAAATATGCAGGAATCCGAATTCAGGATCAATGATGTCAAGAATTATCCATATTTGTGGCTTATTACGGGCGGTACCAACGATTCCGTTGTAGGTACGTTCCCGAAGCAGTATCATGATATTCTTACTGCTAACGGTCAGGATCACATCTGGCAGGAAATTCAGGGCGGCGGTCATGACGCGAGCTGCGTTACTCCTATGATGTACAACTTCATGAGAAATATTTTCAAAGCAGAATAATTAAAATCCTCCTATAACTACAGATTGATAGCCTCCGATTTATAAGCGGAGGCTATCTTCTGATTCAGCAGGGGATACAATATCCTATTTAATTGATGATGCAAGTAAGCGCTGCTTTTTGAAAGCAGCGCTTTAAAGAAAACCTCCCATTGTACGAAGTACCGTGGGAGGTTTATTTATTCGTTATTATTCTTGCTCACCAAAGAGCCGCAGTGCCTTCATCATTATGGCACATTCAAGGCGCTTTTTTTCAAGCTGGCAAGAGAGCTTATGTGCCGTGCGAATATCGCCCATATACTGGTAATTATTCGCATTGCATCCGCCGCTGCAATAGAACTTTGCCCAGCATTTTTTGCAGTCGGGCTTTGAGTAAACATGAGCCGCAGCAAAATCTGCCTTCATTTCCTTATCAAAAGTTCCCTCGTCAATATTGCCCATTTTATACTCGTCTATGCCGACAAACTGATGACACGGGTAAATATCGCCGTCAGGAGTAACAGCAACATAGTCGTTTCCGCATCCGCATCCTCTCAGTCTCTTGATGGCACAAGGGCCTTGATCGAGGTCGATCATAAAATGAAAAAAGTTAAATTTTCCACCCTTTTTCTCATTTTCCAGAATTCTTTGCGCAAGTTTTTCATACTCCCTGAATACGTCCGGAAGCTCTTTTTCCGTGAGGGCAAATTCATCGGAATCGCCTACTACGGGTTCAACGGAAATCTGGTCAAATCCCTCACTGTAAAGAGAGAAAACATCCTCGGAAAAATCCAGATTCTTCTTTGTGAAAGTGCCTCTCACATAGTATTCCTTATCTCCTCTGCCGGCAACTAGCTTTTTATACATAGGCAGAATCTTATCATAGCTTCCCGTACCGTCCGCACGCACCCTGAAATAGTCGTTTACTTCCTTTCTGCCGTCAATTGAAAGAACGACGTTGGACATTTCCTTATTAATGAAGTCGATCTTATCATCGTCAAGAAGAAGTCCGTTTGTGGTGATAGTAAAGCGGAATTTCTTGTTGTACTCCGCCTCACGGCTTCTGGCATATTTTACGATCTGTTTTACAACGTCAAAGTTCATAAGCGGCTCTCCGCCGAAGAAATCAAGCTCCAGATTAGACCTGTCCCCTGAATTTTCAAGAAGAAAATCAATGGCGTGCTTGCCTGTCTCAAAGGACATAAGCTTGCGTCCCCTGCCAAAATCTCCGGTAGATGCAAAGCAGTATTTGCAGCGGAGATTACAGTCGTGGGCGATATTAAGGCACATTGCCTTTATCGGAGACGCCACGGAATATTCAGCGTATTTTTCGTAATCGTCGTCGGAGAAAAGGATTTTGTCGTTATACAGCTCCACAATTTCCTGATAGCAGGATTCTATATCCTCCCTGTCATAATGTCTTGAAAGCTTTTCTACTGTTTTTTCAGGACAATGTTCGTCAAAAGGCGGTTCAACATTATCAAGGAGATCATATGTAAGCTCGTCCACAATATGAACGCCGCCGCTGTTTACGTCAAGAACAATATTAAATCCGTTAAGCTTATATTTATGTATCATATCAAACATACCTTTCCTACAAAGAAACAGAGGCAGCGTAAACTGCCTCAAAAATTTCAGTCAAGCAAATTCAGCAAACGGTTCAGCCGCCTGCCGTTATCTTATCTCTCACACTTTTGGTTTGCAACAGTGCATGAAGTCTTGCATGCAGATTGGCATGAAGCCTGGCACTTGCCGCATCCACCCTTTTTAGCCGATTCCTTGAGATTAGCCTTATTAATTGTCTTAATGTGTTTCATTTAAAAAACCTCCTGTTTTCCAATCATTAACGCTGTTTTCACAACGCCTTAATGCTTTGTACATTATTATATCACAATACAAAGTATTTTTCAATACCTTTTTATTTTTTCGTTATTTTCGACAAAGCATCCTGTCTTAACTGGTGTATTTTGACATATTTCCCTGACAGTAAACTATTGCTCATCCAATTCGATAAGACGTTCAAAGTTTTCGTCAATTTTATTTTTCAGCTGTTCGATCTCAGCGCACTTTGAGTTCATCAGTTCGTAGTCGCTATATATTTCTTCACTGGCGATTTCTTCGGTAAGCGCATCTATTTTTATCTGTAATTCGTCAATTTCCTTTTCAAGCGTTCTCATTTCGTTTTTTCTTGCGGCGTCGGCGCTGCGCTGCTGTTTGCTGCGGTATACTTTGACGTTTTTTTCTTTTACTGCTTCTGCCGCTTTGGCAAATTTCTCAGCATCGGCAATGCGTTTTTGCTCCGCCTGTTCTTCTCGAAGAACGTCAAGATATTTATCGAAATTATAATTGTGCAGCCGGCATTCGCCGTCGGTAAGCTCTATAAGTCTGTCGGCAATTTTACTTAGCAGATAGCGGTCATGGGATACGAAAATGACCGTTCCTGTATACTCGGAAAGAGCCTCCTCGATTGCCTCTTTTGATGAAAGATCAAGGTGGTTGGTCGGTTCGTCCAGGATCAGCACATTTGCGTGCTCCTGCATCATGATAGCAAAACAGAGCTTTGCACGCTCACCGCCGCTGATAACTCCCGTTTCCTTAAAAACATTTTCTCCGACCAGCTGAACCTGAGCAAGCAGACTGCGCACTTCCAGCTCTGACATTAAGGGATAGCGGCCGTGAAGCTCCTCCATAACAGTAAGCTCTCGATTGAGATTTGCGCTTTCCTGTTCAAAATAGGAGACTTTGATATTGTTGTTCCAACGGACTATTCCTTTATGAGGCAGCTGCTCCTGTATAATTCGCAGAAGAGTGGATTTTCCTATGCCGTTATCACCGATAACGCCCACCTTTTCTCCTCTCCGCACATCAAAGCTGAGTTCATTCACAAGAGTTTTTTTAGAACTGCCTTCACCTACTGAAATGTCGATCCCTTTGACCTTGAGCACTTCCTGCGGCGGCTCAACGGCATATGTAAAGCGTATTCTTGCCGACTTTGCTTCATGAAACGGTTTTTCTATCCGTTCGATCTTTTCAAGCTGTTTCCGGCGGCTTTGTGCCATTTTCGTGGTAGACGCACGGACAAGATTACGGGCAACGTAATCCTCAAGCTGAGCGATCTGCTTCTGCTGCATCTCGTATTCTTTTTCACGCCGGGCATTATTTTCACTTTTTTGACGGACGAATGCTGAATAATTTCCTCTGTAACGAGTCAGCGTTCCTCTTTCTATCTCACATATGGAGCTGCACAGTCTGTCCAAAAAATAGCGGTCATGCGATACTATTAGTATTGCTCCCCTGTAGGAGCGGAGATAGTCCTCCAGCCACATAATTGTCTTGAAATCCAAATGGTTGGTCGGCTCGTCAAGAATAAGAAGATTCGGTTCTTCAAGCAGCAGCTTTGAAATGCAGAGGCGTGTTTTTTCACCGCCGCTGAATCCGGAGCAGACACGCCCCAGTTCCTTCTCGGAAAAACCCATTCCGTTCAGGATAGCGCGTATCTTCACATCAATGTTGTAGCCATCGTTGGCTTCTATCCATGAAGAAAGCCGCTGATATTCGTCAGCGGATGAATTATTCCCAAGCTCTATCTCCAACTCGATCTCACGCAGTCTGTCCATCGCCTCTAAAAGGGGCAGAAAAACGCTTCTCATTTCCTCAATGACCGTTTTTTCAGAGTTGAGGCCGTTCATCTGCTCTAAATATCCAATAGTAGTTTTGGCAGCAACGGATACTATACCGTCCTTTTCGGTAAAGCGGTCTGGTTCAACGGAACCAGTAAGGATTTTCAGCAGCGTTGTCTTTCCGCAGCCGTTGTTTCCAACAAGACCGATTTTATCCGATTCGTCAATCGTCATACATATATTACTAAGAAGCTGATTCCCGTTATAGAATTTATTAATATTTATAAGACTTGCAAGCATATTTCATTGCTCCTTAAAAAATTTTGTCGTTTACCATATTTACAAAAAAAGGCCGGATGAAAGTGCAAAATCCGGCAGTTTTGATAAATGTTTCCAAACCCTATTGACACGGCAGACTGTTTGTACTATAATAATATAATGTATCAGTATGGAAAAGTATCGCTAATTCTGATAAAATATTATATCATACAGGAGAACATTTGTCAAGAGTTTTGCGAGATTTTTTCAACAGTCTGGTATGATCAGTAAAAAATCCGTCCCTGCCTACGTGAAAGGGAAGGGATGGTAAAAATATAAGGAGGTTCCGCCTATGGTGAATGTCACACCTAAGCAGTTGGGAAAAAATGTCAGAATGAGCTTTGGTAAAATTACCGAGCCTCTTGAAATGCCAAATCTCATCGAAGTTCAGAAGAACTCCTATGAGTGGTTCAGAGGAGAAGGTTTGCGTGAGGTTTTCCGCGATATGACTGCAATTACCGATTACAACGGAAATCTTGTCCTCAATTTCAAGGATTACCGATTTGACTCCACCCCCAAGTATACCCTTGCTGAGTGCAAATCGAGAGGCGCAACGTATCAGGTTGCCATGAGAGCTACTGCAACCCTCTGCAACAAGGAGACGGGAGCAGTAAGCGAAAGCGAAATTTACATGGGCGATTTTCCGCTTATGACAGAAAGCGGAACCTTTGTAATCAACGGCGCTGAGCGTGTTATCGTATCTCAGCTTGTCCGTTCGCCCGGCGTTTACTACGCTTTTGAAAAGGATAAGACCGGCAAGGATCTTTTCAATACCACCGTTATCCCCAACAGAGGAGCCTGGCTGGAATACGAAATGGACTCCAATGACGTCATCTACGTCCGCATAGATAAGAACAGAAAAATTCCGCTGACCACATTTATACGTGCTCTCGGAGTAGGCACAGACGAGGAAATCTTCGAGATGTTTGGTGATGACGACCGTCTGAAGCAGACTATTCTTCAGAAGGATCAGACTAAAAACAATTCTGACGCTCTTATTGACGTTTATAAGAAGCTCCGTCCCGGAGAGCCTCCTACGGTAGAAAGCGCCGTTACGCATCTCAACAACCTTTTCTTCGATGCAAAAAGATATGACCTCTGCCGCTTCGGACGTTATAAATATAACAAAAAGCTCGGTATCGCCTCGCGTCTGGCAGGTCATGTGATCGCTCAGCCTATTATCAATCCCAATACCGGAGAGATCATGGCCGAGGAGGGGGAAACGATTTCCTATGACAAGGCTCTGGAAATTGAACAGGCTGGCGTTTACTATGCATTCGTAATCGTTGAAGCCAGGGAATATGTTACTGATGAAAACGGCGAAACTTCCATTAAAATGGTAGAAAAGACAGTCAAGATCATTGGCAATGGAATGGTGGATATTAAGGGATATATCGATTTTAACGCCGAAAAATACGGCATTAATGAAAAGGTTTCCTACAAGGTGCTTAGGGAAATTATGGAAACTTCCGCCGATGAAGACGAGCTTGAGGAAAACATTAAGAAGCGTGCCGACGAGCTTGTGCCCAAGCATATTATACTTGACGATATTTATGCGACAATAAGCTATTTCCTTAACCTCTGCGAGGGTGTTGGAACAGTCGACGATATTGACCATCTTGGCAACAGACGTATCCGCAGCGTGGGCGAGCTTCTCCAGAATCAGTTCCGTATCGGTTATGCCCGAATGGAAAGAGGAATCCGTGAGAGAATGAACATCCAGACTCAGGATGTAAATACCCTCACCCCTCAGACTCTCATTAATATAAGACCTGTTTCTTCTGCTATGAAAGAATTCTTCTGCTCCTCGCCGCTGTCGCAGTTCATGGATCAGAACAACCCGCTTGCCGAACTTACACATAAAAGGCGTCTCTCCGCCCTTGGTCCCGGAGGTCTTTCAAGAGACCGCGCGGGATTTGAGGTGCGCGACGTACACTACAGCCACTATGGAAGAATGTGTCCTATCGAGACGCCTGAAGGCCCTAATATCGGACTTATTTCATATCTGGCAACGTTTGCAAGAATTAACGAATACGGCTTTATCGAAGCTCCTTACAGAAAAGTTGACAAGACTACCGGCGTTGTAACGGGCGAGGTAGTTTACATGACGGCTGATACCGAGGACAACTATATTGTTGCGCAGGCTAACGAGCCTCTGACTGAGGACGGAAAACTGGCAAGACCTCGTGTAAACGCACGTTACCGTGAACAGATCCTTGAATGTCCCAGAGAAATGGTGGACTACATGGACGTATCGCCTAAAATGGTAGTTTCCGTTGCTACATCCATGATCCCGTTCCTTGAAAATGACGACGCCAACCGCGCTCTCATGGGCTCGAACATGCAGCGTCAGGCCGTTCCGCTTCTTAAAACAGAACGTCCCTTTGTCGGAACAGGCATGGAATATAAGGCTGCTGTAGACTCCGGCGTATGCATAGTTTCCAAGCATGACGGAGAAATCTCCTATGTTGATGCCGACAGCATCCGCATGATCGACAGTGAGGGAATTGAACACAAATATGATCTTATCAAGTTCAAACGCTCCAACCAGGGCACCTGCGTAAATCAGCGTCCTATTGTCAAAGTCGGAGAAAAGATCACAAAGGGACAGGTGCTTGCTGACGGTCCTGCAACGGCGGACGGTGAGATCTCCCTGGGGAAAAACGCTCTTATTGGTTTTATGACTTGGGAGGGTTACAACTATGAGGACGCCGTTCTTCTTAACGAGCGTCTTGTGCGTGAGGATGTATTTACCTCCGTTCATATCGAGGAATATGAAATTGAATGCCGTGATACCAAGCTCGGACCGGAGGAAATAACTCGCGATATTCCTAACGTAGGAGACGATGCGCTGGCAAATCTTGATGAGAACGGCATTATCCGCATAGGTTCAGAGGTTAACTCCGGCGATATTCTCGTCGGCAAGGTAACTCCAAAGGGAGAAACTGAGCTTACCGCCGAGGAAAGGCTTCTCCGTGCTATTTTCGGTGAAAAGGCAAGAGAAGTTCGAGATAATTCGCTTAAAGTTCCCCACGGTGAATCAGGCGTTATCGTTGACGTCAAGGTATTCACAAGAGAAAACTGCGACGAGCTGAGCGCAGGCGTAAACATGCGTGTTATCTGCTATATTGCGCAGAAGAGAAAGATCACTGTCGGAGATAAAATGGCCGGCAGACACGGAAACAAAGGTGTTGTTTCAAGAATTCTTCCCGAAGAGGATATGCCTTTCCTCCCTGACGGAACGCCTCTGGACATTGTGCTCAACCCACTCGGCGTACCATCACGAATGAATATCGGTCAGGTGCTCGAGGTACATTTGGGTATGGCGTGCAAGGCTCTCGGCTGGCATATTATGACTCCTGTATTCGACGGCGCTCACGAAGACGATATTCGTGACTGCTTCCGCATGGCTGACGAGTACAGCAGAGAGCACAGGGATGATATGTTTGAGCTGAACGCTATGGATAAGGTTATTAATCCCAGTGCCCTGACTTTTAATGAGGACTGTAAGTTCACTCTTTATGACGGACGCACCGGTGAAAAATTTGACAACAAGGTTACTGTTGGATATATGTACTACCTCAAACTCCATCACTTGGTTGATGATAAGATCCATGCACGTTCAGTCGGTCCGTACGCTCTCGTTACACAGCAGCCTCTGGGCGGTAAGGCTCAGTTCGGCGGTCAGCGTTTCGGAGAAATGGAAGTATGGGCACTGGAAGCTTACGGCGCAGCCTATACGCTACAGGAAATTCTTACCGTTAAATCTGACGATACTATCGGACGTGTCAACACTTATGAGTCTATCGTTAAAGGTCAGAACGTTCCTACACCCGGTATCCCCGAATCCTTCAAGGTTCTTATTAAAGAAATGCAGTCTCTTGGTCTCGATGTACGCGTTCTTGATGAAAATCAGCAGGAAATCGATCTTAAGCAAAGCTTTGATGACGATGATCCTATGCCCTCCGGTGATTCTTACGCTGACGAGAACACAAGCGATACCTCTGAATATTCCGACAGCGACATTGAGGACAGCGGATTTTCATTTGAGGATAGCGACGATGATGATCTCGGTACGCTGGATGACGGTGATGATTTCCGGTTTGATGACGATGAGGACGAGGACAGCCTTGGACTTGACGATGATGATGACGATCTTTTCGGCAGCTTTGATCTTGACGATTCCTCCGACGAGGACTAATATAGGCTTTTTAAACCAAAGATGATCTTCGGAGACAGGAACATCGTCTCCGGAGAAGATGTTATTGATGGAGCGGATAACTTGTAAAGATTTTAGATAAGCAGAGAAAATCAAGAGTTAGTTGGCGCATCAATATATACCTATTAAACAGGAGGTATCAGTTTGGAATTTACAACTTTTGAATCAATAAAAATCGGTCTTGCATCCCCGGAAAAGATCAGAAGCTGGTCATACGGCGTTGTTGAAAGACCTGAAACTATAAATTACAGAACTCAAAAGCCTGAACGTGACGGCTTATTCTGCGAAAGGATTTTCGGACCTACAAAAGACTGGGAATGCCACTGCGGAAAATTCAAGAAAATACGATTCAAGGGCAAGGTCTGTGACCGCTGCGGCGTTGAAGTAACAAGGGCGAGAGTTCGCCGTGAGAGAATGGGCCATATTGAGCTTGCCGCTCCCGTTTCCCATATATGGTATTTCAAAGGTACTCCGTCACGCATAGGACAGGTTCTGGAAGTCTCCCAGAAGCGTCTTGAAGAAATACTGTACTTTACTAAATATATCGTAATTGATCCCGGCAATACTGAGCTTGTGAAAAAGCAGCTCCTTTCTGAAAAGGAATATCTCTCCTACCGTGAAAAGTACGGTGATGACTTCAAGGCTGAAATGGGCGCAGAGGCCATTAAAAAGCTGCTTAACGAGTATGATCCGGCAAGATACGACTTCCACAAAAACCGTCTTGCAGAACTCGGAAAGATTTCTCTTGGCGGCAAAAAGATAGAGTGCTTCAACCGTCCTGACCAGTGTGAATGTGAAGAATGCGAGATGTTCAGAGAGCTGGATGGAATCGACTGGAGAAACAATATCGAAATAGTTGCCGATGATCTTAAAGCAGAGCTTGCAGGTCTTCCCGCCGGTCAGAAAAAGGTGAAGCTCCTTAAAAGACTTCAGATCATTGAAGCTTTTCGTCTTTCCGGAAACAAACCTGAATGGATGATCATGGACGTAGTTCCCGTTATCCCCCCTGATCTTCGTCCTATGATAATGCTGGACGGCGGACGCTATGCCACATCCGATCTTAATGATCTCTACAGACGTGTTATCAACAGAAATAACCGTCTTAAAAGAATGCTGGAGCTTGAAGCCCCTGATATTATCGTAAGAAACGAAAAGAGAATGCTCCAGGAAGCCGTTGACGCTCTTATAGACAACGGCAGGCACGGCAGACCTGTTACAGGTCCCAGCAATCGTGCGTTAAAATCTCTTTCAGATATGCTGAAAGGAAAGCAGGGACGTTTTCGTCAGAATCTTCTCGGTAAGCGTGTCGACTATTCCGGACGTTCCGTTATCGTTGTAGGCCCTGAACTTAAAATGTATCAGTGCGGTCTTCCGAAGGAAATGGCTCTGGAGCTTTTCAAGCCGTTTGTTCTTAAAAGACTTGTTGATAAAAAGGCTATTGCCAATATAAAATCCGCAAGAAAGCTTATAGATCGTGCCGATAATAAGGTATGGGACGCTTTAGAGGATGTTATCAAGGATCATCCCGTAATGCTCAACCGTGCCCCTACGCTTCACCGTCTCGGTATCCAGGCCTTTGAGCCGGTTCTTGTCGAGGGACGTGCAATAAAGCTGCACCCTCTCGTATGCTCCGCTTTCAACGCCGATTTCGACGGTGACCAGATGGCGGTACATCTTCCTCTTTCCGCAGAAGCTCAGGCGGAAGCACGTTTCCTCATGCTTGCTGCAAACAATCTGCTGAAACCGTCTGACGGAAAGCCCGTTGCCGTTCCGTCACAGGATATGGTGCTTGGCTCGTATTACCTTACAATGGATAAGCCCGGCGAACCCGGCGAGGGAAAGGTATTCCGCGATGTAAACGAAGCTCTTATGGCATATAACGAGCATTATGTATCTCTCCATGCCAATATAAAGGTAAAAATTACCAAGGATATCGGAGATAAAAAAGTATCGAAGATTATCGACGCAACTGTCGGACGTCTTATATTCAACGAAAATATTCCACAGAATCTGGGATATGTAGACAGAACAAATTCAGACAAGCAGTTTGATCTGGAAGTTGCATTCCTCGTAGGAAAGAAACAGCTTTCAGATATTATCGAGCGTTGTATCAAGATACACGGTACGACTACGACATCTGAGGTTCTTGACAGAATCAAGGCTCTCGGCTACAAATATTCTACAAGAGCGGCTCTTACTGTTGCCGTTTGTGATGCAACGATTCCTCCTCAGAAGAAAGAAATTCTTGCCGAAGCTGACAAGGAAGTTGAACAGATAACCAACGAATACGAATACGGATATATATCTGCTCAGGAAAAGACAAAAAAGATCATTTCTCTCTGGACAAATACTACGGATGATGTAACAAAGGCTCTTAAAGCCAATTTTGACAAGTACAATCCTATCTGGATGATGGCTGACTCCGGCGCCCGTGGCTCTATCTCTCAGATTCGTCAGCTTGCTGGTATGCGAGGACTTATCGCTAATACGTCGGGTACGGTTATTGAAATTCCTATCAGAGCCAACTACCGTGAAGGTCTTAACATTCTGGAATACTTCATTGCTTCACGTGGAGCACGAAAGGGACTTGCCGATACTGCTCTCCGTACTGCCGACTCCGGTTATCTTACAAGACGTCTTGTCGATGTTTCACAGGATGTTATCATACGTGAAGAGGACTGCGGAACTACAGACGGTATCGAGGTTTATGAAATCAGAAACGGAAACGAAGTCGTTGAACCTTTTTCAGAACGTCTTGTAGGAAGATTCCTTTCCGAGGATCTCCGGGATGAATCCGGCGAGCTTATCGTTTCCAGAAACAAAATGATCAACGATATAGATGCAAAGAAAATTATTGATGCAGGAGTTGAAAAAATCACAATCCGTTCCGTTCTCAACTGCAAGGCAAGAACAGGCGTATGCGCCAAGTGCTATGGCTCTAACCTGGCAAATAACAATATTGTTTCTGTCGGTGAGGCTGTCGGTATCATAGCCGCTCAGTCTATCGGTGAACCAGGTACGCAGCTTACCATGAGAACTTTCCACACCGGAGGCGTTGCTTCTGCCGATGCCGAAGATATTACGCAGGGTCTGCCCCGTGTTGAGGAACTTTTTGAGAGCAGACGTCCCAAGGGAGCCGCTATACTTTCAAGGCTTTCAGGAAAGATTCACATTGAGGAAATCAAAACTACAAGAAATATTATTGTTACAAACGATGAGACCGGTGATTCTGAAAGCTATATGATCCCCTATAACCTTAAGATCCGCGTTCAGGAGGGTGAATATATCGAAAAGGGAAAACGCCTTACCGAGGGAAATATATATCCTGCTGATATTCTTAATATTCTTGGAACTCAGGATGTGCAGAATTATATCATCAACGAGGTTCAGAAGGTTTACCGCTTACAGGGTGTTGATATTAACGACAAGCACATTGAGGTTATCGTTCGTCAAATGCTCAGAAAGATCAAGGTTGAGGAGACAGGCAGCAGCTATCTACTTCCCGGAACTCTTGTAGACCGTAAGGAAATTGATCTTATCAACGAAGAACTTCAGGCGAGAATTGACGCCGGCGAGTATGATGTTCAGCTTGTTCAGACCAGCCCCGTTCTTCAGGGTATCACTAAAGCTTCTTCAAACTCTGACAGCTTTATGTCAGCCGCTTCTTTCCAGGAAACAACAAAGGCTCTTACTGATGCTGCTATCAGAGGCAAGAGCGACAGACTTCTCGGCCTTAAAGAAAACGTTATTATCGGTAAGCTGATTCCTGCCGGTACCGGTATGGACTGCTATAATAATGTTGAAGTAGTAAAGAACGAGGAGCACGTTACACCGCAGATGCCTGCACCTATTACTAATCCTATAGTATAATATTATGACTATCCCTGTAATGCACTGGCTGCATTACAGGGATTTTAGTTATGTACAAAGAGTATTTTAATGATATAATATATAATAATAGAAAAATCTGCACACATTTTCTATGTGGACAGATTCTTAATTTCCTATAATGCAACTTTCTGCCTGAAAGTTAACTGCAAATCCGTTGACAAATTCTTTGCACTATGATAAAATTTAAAAGGTGATATGAAATGTCTGAAAATAAAATTGGAAAGACTATATGCAGGAAGCGTCTTGAAGCAGGCTTAACTCAGCTTGAACTGGCAAATTATATAGGAGTTTCAAAAGCAACGGTTTCTAAATGGGAGTCCGGAAAAAATTTGCCCGATATAGCGCTTTTGCCTGTTCTTGCATCTTTTTTTGATATAACCGTAGATGAACTTATGGATTATAAACCTCAGATAAGCGAACAGGCAGCGGAAAAATTGTATAACGATTTTACGACTTCTTTATCGTATAAATCTGCTGATGAAGTATTTGAAGAATGCCGAAATTATATTCATAAATATTATTACTGTTATCATCTGAATCTAAAGCTCTGTTCCTTTATGTACAATCATTATTCTCTTGCAGATAACCCAAGTAAAATTCTTCATGAAATATGCGGCATAGCCGAACGAATTTTCAAAAACTGCAAGAGCCATAATATTACTATACAGGCAAAATATATTTACATTTGCACTCTTATTCAGCTTAAACGATATGAAGAAGCAGAAAAAGCTGCGGAAAGTCTGGTAAAACCTGTTATTAATATGCCTGTTTTGCTATCGTTTATTTATTATTCACAAGGTAAAAATAAAGAAGCTGAAAGTATGATAAACAGTTATATTGAGCAGAATTTACAGTTGATATTTTCAGCAATTCCTAATGCTTGTCTGTTTTGTACGGCAGATGATACCGAAAAAATTTTGAAACGATATGAACGAATTCTTCTTGCTGCCAATGCAGATGAATATTATTTGGAGCATATGATTCGTTTTTATTTTTCAAAGTCAATTTTGTATTGCAATTTGGGTGAATGTGAAAAGGCTTTGGATTCCCTTGAACAGTTTGCTGAATTATTTGAACGGGAGGTAAGCTCTCCTGAAAAAAGCAAAAATCCCCAAGGTAAAGCAGATTCTCCTTTTATAAAAACATATTTTACGCAAGAGCATTTCAGCTTAAAAGTTATCCTGTCATCAGTGGCGGAATTTCTGCTCAATGATGATAAAATATCAATTTTAAAAGGAGAAAAAAGATTTACAGATGTAATTAAAAAACTAAAGACTATTAAAAGAGTTTCTTAGGAGCTGTTATTATGATAAAAGAATATGGAATAAAGGTCCCTGTAGGAAAGGGCAAACTCAATGTATATACGGAAGGCAACGGAGACATTGCTATTGTTATATTGTCCGGTGCGGGAGTATCCTCTCCCGTTCTGGAATATCGTCCGCTTTATAGAAAATTATCGGATAAATACAAGATTGCTGTGGTTGAAAAATCAGGTTATGGTTTCAGCGAAAGTACAGAAACGGAGCGCACTGTTGAAAATATGGTAGATGAAAGCAGAAAAGCGCTGATTGGTGCCGGAATAAAATCTCCATATATACTTATGCCTCATTCATATTCCGGATTTGAAGCTATTTATTGGGCGAATACATACCCTGATGAAGTTACTGCCATTCTCAGTATTGATATGGGAATTCCCGAAACGGCCGTAGAAATGGGGAAAATAATGACTCCCGATAAGATAGAGAAAAATATTGAAAAAATGAAAAAAATGTATTCGATCATAAAAAAGAGAGGAATTGCTGCAAAAATATTCAGAAATAAACTTGTCAATGCTTCAGGACTAATGACATCTGACTATCTCAGTGAAAATGAGAAAAAGATTTACGAAGATCTATTTTATAAAAATCTTGGAAATATCGAGATCTTTCAGGAAAACAAGCTTCTTGTCAGAAACGGAATGACGGCAGGCAAAACAGGAAAACTTAAAGCGCCTGCATTTTTCTATATCAGTAATATGAAAGTTCCGCTAAAACAAGGCTCTTGGCGTGATTTTGCCATTCAGTATGCACAAAGCGTTAATGCGCAATACCGTCTTACTGACAAAGGACATTTTATGTATTCCGTCATTCCTGACGAAATGTCAGGAGAGTTTAAAAAATTCTTAGCAAAGATATTACAGTAAATTTGAAGATTTAATGTTTCTATTCTTTTGCTTTAGTGTGACGATGAAAAAATGAGAATAAACTTTGGAGCGATATTGTACTTACAAGGTGCGATATCGTTCTTTTTTTGTCCTCTTGTGACTGAATTTTAAATCTAGTGCCAGATTTAAAAAATGTTAGGAAAACGTTATTTTTGAGTTTTTATATTTCTATAGATATTTTTAAGGCAAGTATTATTTTCTCCCTCAAAACCATAATTTAAATTGCATTTTTCACAGATATATGATATAATAATATGTACAATGAAAAGGGGAGATCATATGGATAAATTTAAGCTTTATTCCGAATATAATCCTGCTGGAGATCAGCCGACGGCAATTGAAAAACTCGTCAGCGGAATAGAATCCGGAAAAAAAGAGCAGATTCTTCTCGGCGTTACCGGTTCTGGTAAGACTTTTACTATGGCTAATGTGATTGCCAGAGTAAACAAGCCAACACTGATTCTTGCTCATAATAAAATTCTTGCGGCGCAGTTATGCTCGGAGTTTAAGGAGTTTTTTCCGGATAATGCCGTGGAATATTTCGTCTCCTACTATGACTACTACCAGCCGGAGGCATATGTTCCAAGCACTGACAGCTACATTGAAAAGGATTCCTCTGTTAATGATGAGATCGACAAGCTGCGTCATTCTGCTACTACAGCGCTGGCAGAGCGCAGAGATGTTATTATAGTTGCAAGTGTGTCCTGTATTTATTCTCTGGGAAGTCCGGAGGAGTATCGTTCTATGGTTGTATCTATACGTCAGGGAGCTGATAAGCCGCGGGAACAGCTTATCGACGAGCTTGTAAAGATCAGATATGAGCGTAATGATATTGCTTTTGAACGAAATAAATTCCGTGTTCGCGGAGACGTTGTAGAGATTTTTCCGGCAATGTCCTCTGATACTGCTGTACGGGTAGAGTATTTTGGCGACGAGATCGACAGAATATCTGAAATAAACGTTGTCACAGGCGAAGTTAAGGCCGTTGTTGCTCATGCGGCTATTTTTCCGGCTTCTCATTATGTGGTAAGCGATGAAAAACTGGAATCGGCGCTGGGTGAGCTTGACATGGAGCTTGAGGAGCGTGTTGAATGGTTCACCGAAAATAATAAGCTTATAGAGGCTCAAAGAATAGAGCAGCGTACTCATTACGACATGGAAATGCTTCGCGAAGTGGGATTTTGCAGCGGGGTGGAAAACTACTCGCGCGTTCTGGCAGGACGTCCTCCGGGAAGCACTCCGCAGACTCTGCTTGATCATTTTCCTAAAGATTTTTTGCTGATAGTTGATGAAAGCCATGTTACCCTGCCTCAGGTCAGAGCGATGTTTGCAGGGGACAAGGCGAGAAAAACTACGCTTATTGACTATGGGTTCCGTTTGCCCAGCGCACTTGATAACCGCCCTATGAATTTTGACGAGTTTAATGACCATATAAATCAGGCTATATATGTAAGCGCAACTCCGGGACAGATAGAGCGCGAAAAAACCGATACAATAGTTGAACAGGTTATCCGTCCTACGGGACTTGTGGATCCTGAAATCATAGTCAAGCCTACTCAGGGACAGATAGACGATCTGCTTTCTGAGATAAATAAGAGAACGGAGCGTAACGAGCGTGTTCTTGTTACGACGCTGACAAAGAAAATGGCTGAGGATTTGACGGAATATTATGAACGGCTGGAAATAAGGGTCAGATATCTGCATCATGATATTGACACTATCGAGCGTATGGAAATAATAAAAGATCTGAGAAACGGAGAGTTTGATGTTCTTGTAGGTATTAATTTGCTTCGGGAGGGACTGGATATTCCGGAGGTAAGTCTGATTGCCATACTTGACGCTGATAAGGAAGGATTCCTCAGGAGCGAGACTTCCCTTATCCAGACTATCGGACGAGCTGCAAGGAATGCTGGCGGACAGGTTATTATGTATGCTGATACCGTAACAGGCTCTATGGAAAGAGCGATAACTGAAACGGAGCGGCGGCGGAAACTTCAGACTGCCTACAATATGGAACACGGAATTGTGCCTAAGACTATTATTAAGGGTGTAAGGGATGTCCTTGAAATTACATCAAAGAAGAGTATCGAGGAGAAATCGTCAAAGAAAAAGATGAGCGCAGCGGAGAAAAAGGCGCTGATCGAGAAGTTGACCGAGGAAATGAAGAATGCGGCTAAACTGCTTGAATTTGAGCACGCTGCTTATCTGAGGGATAAGATAAGAGAGCTTGAGGGGAAAAAGAAATAAATTAAGTCTGACGCTATAGACAAATAATAAGTACCGGAAGCGTTTTTTGCTTCCGGTACTTTGATTTATACTCCTCTCTATTGCAAACCAAACGATAATGCCGGCATAAAATCGGCCTGTCTGCGTTGTCGTCCTCATCATACGCCCAACGGAAGCATCCTCTGGGTACGACAATATGTTTTCGTCCTCCGTCTTGACAGATAAATTTTCTGCTCAGCATTTTTTGTTTGGTTTGCAATAGAGGCGAGTATATATCACGAAAAAATCGGAAAAAGCTCTTGAAAATATGACTGATTTATGATATAATATTATATTAAGTTATTCACAGGAAAGGTCGGCGGAAATTTTGAACGATAATACGGCTATTATAAATGAAATAAGGTCTCTTTTAAGCGGCAGAACGCCGAAAGCTCTTGTCAGAAGCTTCGGATGTCAGCTCAATGTATCCGACGGTGAAAAAATAAAGGGACTTTTAGGGACGGCGGGTTATAGCTTTACCGAGGACGAGCGTGAAGCCGACCTTATAATTTTAAATACCTGCGCCGTCCGTGAATCAGCGGAGGATAGGGTATTCGGAATAATCGGCAGCATGAAAAAGCTGAAAGAAATCAATCCGTCCCTTATTATAGGCGTTTCCGGCTGTATGACGGCTCAGGATCATAATGCGCAGCGGATAAAAAAATCATATCCGCATGTAAGCTTTGTTATGGGAACGTCGGCTATAAGCTCTCTGCCTTCGCTTCTGCTGGAAAGTCTTAAAGGCGTTAAATTTTCGGCTGACACCAGTGAGTATGACGATTTTTCCCAATCGGTGCCGCAGATCCGTGACAGCGGCTTTAAGGCCAGCGTTCCGATTATGTTCGGATGCAATAATTTCTGTACATACTGCATAGTTCCCTATGTCAGGGGGCGCGAGCGCAGCCGGAGATCAGACGATATAATCCGCGAGGTCAGGGAACTTGTTGACGGCGGCTACAAGGAAATTATGCTTTTAGGGCAGAACGTAAACTCCTACGGCAGCGGCTCTGAAAATGAAATAAGCTTTCCTCAGCTGCTGCGGAAGCTGAATGAGATCGAAGGAGACTTCATTATACGATTTATGTCTTCTCACCCCAAGGACGCCTCACAGGAATTGATAGACGCAGTATTTGACTGTGATAAGGTTGAAAGGCATCTTCATTTGCCGCTTCAAAGCGGAAGCAGCAGTGTTCTCAGCAGAATGAACCGCATATATACGGCGGAAAAGTATTTGGAAACCGTTGAGCGAATACGCAGCAGATGTCCCGATTTTTCCCTTACAACCGATATTATTGTGGGATTCCCCAATGAGACGGAGGAGGAATTTAATGCGACTCTCGATATTATCCGCCGTGTCAAATATGATAACATTTATTCGTTTATTTACTCAAAGCGCTCCGGAACAAAGGCGGCGGTCATTGACGACTTCGTTTCCGAGGAGGTAAAGGGTCGTCGTATGAGGGAGCTTTTAGAGGTTCAGCGTGGAATATCATCAGAAAATTATAAGAGGTTTCTAGGCAGAAAAATGCGTGTGCTTGTAGATGAGGAATCAAAAAAGCGTCCCGGTTATCTGACAGGCAAAAGCAGCGAGTTCATTATTGTGGAATTTGAGGGCGACGCTTCACTTATCGGGCAGTTTGTTGAAGTTGAAATCACTGGCTCCATGAACTGGGCAGTGAAAGGGAAATTAATATGAAAAAAAGAATATTTCCATATCTTGCGTCAATGCTTATTATGACCGGATGTTCGTCTACAGCTTCTGGAAGCAGTTCCGTGCAGGATAAAACTGAATCTGCTGCAGAAATAACTACGAAGAAAATGCCAGAGGAAACTTCCGGAATGCCGATGGAAAGCATTGCATCTCAGTCTGAACCGATAGTGGACAGCCGTTTCCGGTATATTGATCTTACAAATCAGAGTAATTTCAGTTACCGCAAAAAGGACGCCATTGAAACGGAGTACGAAATGCGCGGCTTCGGCAAAGTAGCCAACGAGAATAATGGAGATTTCGGCATTGTTCTTACGGAGGCGGACGGAGAGAAAAGAACGCTGATCGTCTCGGATGCACCGCAGGGGGCTGGGGGCTGGGCAATGCTCAGATGTAAGATCGACGAGAGCCATTTTGCCTATATCATCGGTCAGGATGAATATCCCATTGCGCAGAATGTCGAGATTAAGCCGACTGCTGAAAAGTCGCGGGACAATCTGGTATATTTCACCAGTGACGGATATTACTATACCTGTTATTATGACAACGGAGATATTCATGCCAGAGGTCTTTACTTTGACAACGGAAGCGGAGAGCCTGTTTTGGCCGGAAACACCGGAGACTGTACATGGAGTTATGTTAAGGATGATGTGATATACGGAACTCATCATACAATAAGCGACAGCGGTGTGCAGGCATATGCATGCAAATGTGAAAACGGCAGGGCAACAGCTATCAGCAATACCTCAGATTCGAGATATAATTGTGTATATACCGACGATTACATCTACTACAAAATAAAAGGCAGCGACAGCACTGAAATATACCGCATGGACTACAGCGGCAGACATCACGAGCTTGTTTTTTCCGCTGATGATGCGGCTGAAATGTACTTTTCCGTCAGCGGCAGCCGTATTTACTACAGTTGGTATGACGTTGACGCTCCTGCCGATTATAAAAGGGTTTTCGGCATATATGATATGGAAACAAAGAAGCATGTCATGATGAACGAAGGGGGAGTCGGCGTTATAAACGGCGGATATATGTACTATCGTGATGAGCTTACGCTGATGAGGATTAATCTTGAGGACTACACCGTTGAAAAGGTGCTTGAAAACATCAGGGCATTTGATTTTCAGGGAAGCTCTGTTGTGTATGTTCCTGTTGGAATGTTAAATGAAGATACATTTTATCCTTACGATATTTATCGTTATGAAAACGGCGTCAGTACCGGGATATTCAATGCAAATGATGTCTTGGAGGCTCAGGACGACACCCACTGGGTAATTGGGCTGCAATGCAGAAATGATGAAATTATTGTGAAAACAAACAGCGCCAAGAGCATCTCATATGTTCTGAGTATTGACAATGAAGGCAGGCTGCTGAAAAAATATTATGAAGAGGAGCTGCCGCGGGCACCCCATTCGTAATGGAATTTAGTATATAAAATATAAAAAGGAGAAAATAAATTATGGCTATGGATGTAATTGAAATGACAAGAGAGCTTGGAAAGGCTCTCCAGCAGGACGACCGCTTTATTGCCTATGATCTGGCAAAGCAGGTCAACGATAATGACAAGGAGCTTCAGGAGGACATTAAAAAATTTGATACTCTCCGCAATGCGCTCAACGAAGAAATGAGTAAAAAGAATCCCGAAACGGAGATGCTGAAATCCCTCGATACTGACATCAAAGCAGTTTATCAGAAGATAATGAGCAATAAGAATATGATAGTTTTTACGGCAGCACAGAAGAATCTTGAAGCTTTGGTAACGAATATTAACCAGATAATTTCCCTCTGTGCCAACGGGGAAGATCCCGATACCTGTCAGCCTCCGGAATCCAACTGTACCGGAAGCTGCGCAACATGCGGCGGCTGCGGCTGATAAAAGGAGTTAATCAAATGAATGTGGACAGAAGTAAAATTTCCCCGATGATGCAGCAGTATTTTGAGGTAAAGGACAAGTATCCGGACTGTATACTTTTCTTTCGTGTGGGGGACTTTTATGAGATGTTTTTCGACGACGCTATTACAGCTTCAAAGGCTCTTGAACTGACGCTTACCGGCAAGGAATGCGGTCTTGAGGAACGTGCTCCTATGGCAGGCATTCCTTATCATGCTGCCGAGTTGTATACAAAGCGGCTTATAGATCAGGGCTTTAAAGTGGCAGTCTGTGAACAGCTTACCGATCCTTCAGAATCAAAGGGAATTGTCGTCCGCGATGTTATCAGGGTTGTTACTCCCGGAACGCTTACCGAAAGCAGCATGCTTGACGATGGAAAAAATAACTATATATGCAGTATTTATTACAGCGAGGCAGAGAAATCATGTGGAATAGCTTCTGCGGATATTTCGACAGGCGAGGCGTATCTGTGCAGCTTTGAGGGCAGGGACATGGAGACCGGACTTATCAACGAGCTTTCGCGGTGTCAGCCGGCGGAGGTAATATTTACTGACAGCTTTCTTTCTTTAAAAAATACGGCTGATTTTATAAAGTTTCGTCTTAACTGCGCTGTTACGCTCAGGGACAGGATATGTTTCGAGCCTGATCTGCTTCGGGCAGACACGGCAGCTGTTTTCGGTGCATCTTCTATGGCAGAGCTTGGAATAAGTGAAAACGGCGCCGACTGTGCTGCCGTGTGCGGACTTTTCGACTATATTCGTGATACGCAGAAAACTTCCGTGTCACGGTTCACGTCTATCGAGATTCTCAGCGGCGATGCGTATATGGGGCTTGACCTCAATGCACGTCGCAATCTGGAGCTTACTGAGACGCTGAGAAACAAGGAAAAGCGAGGTTCTCTGCTGTGGGTGCTTGATTCAGCAAAAACGTCTATGGGACGTCGTCTGCTGAAAAACTGGATAGAACAGCCATTAAAAAGTCCTGCAAGAATTATGGAAAGACTCGATGCCGTTGAGAGCCTGACCAGAAACAGCGTTGTTCTTTATGATATACAGGAGATTCTTGAACGTGTATACGATCTTGAACGTCTCATGACAAAGGTAATGTATAAAAGCGCTAATCCCCGTGATCTAAAATCTCTTTCAGCAACATCCATCCAGCTTCCGGTGCTGAAGAGAGAATTGGAGAAGCTGAGCGGCTCAAAGCTGATGGCAAGGTATAACAGTATGATCTCTGACCTGCATGAGATTGCCGGACTTGTGGAAAATGCCGTTATAGACGAACCGCCGGTTTCGGTAAAGGACGGCGGTGTGATAAAGGATGGATTCAACAAAGAGCTTGACGAGCTGCGTCATATCATGAATCACGGCAGAGATATAATTTCCGAAATAGAGCAGCGTGAGCGAGAGGTTACTGGGATAAAGAACTTGAAGATCGGCTTCAACCGTGTTTTCGGTTATTATATCGAGGTTACACGGTCTTATTACGATCTTGTTCCGGAAACTTACATAAGAAAGCAGACCCTTGCAAATGCGGAGCGTTTTATTACAGAGGAGCTGAAGAATGCGGAAAATGCGATTCTTGGCGCAAAGGACAAGGCGCTGACTCTGGAAGCGGATATTTTTGGAGAGGTGCGGGACTTTCTGGCGACAAAACTTGAATCTGTGCAGAAAACGGCATCTTCCGTTGCGGCGGTGGACGTGCTGTGCTCCTTTGCAGATGTAGCGCTGAGAAATCTGTATGTAAAGCCGGATATTACTATTGACGGCGCTGTGGATATACAGGCAGGACGTCATCCGGTTGTGGAACTGATGCTTCAGAATGAAATGTTTGTGCCAAACGATATTTATATTGATAAAAAGAGCAGCAGAATGTCCGTAATAACCGGCCCGAATATGTCTGGTAAATCAACATATATGCGACAGACGGCTCTGATTGTGCTTATGGCGCAGATCGGAAGCTTTGTACCCGCGGATTCCGCCAGAATTTCTATTGTGGACAAGATTTTCACCCGTGTAGGGGCGTCCGACGACCTTACGGCAGGGCAGAGTACGTTTATGGTTGAAATGAGCGAGGTATCGGATATACTGAAAAACGCCACTCCCGACAGTCTTGTTATCCTTGACGAGGTGGGGCGCGGAACGTCTACTTTTGACGGAGTAAGCATTGCACGAGCCGTTGCAGAGCATATATGTACCGCCAAAAGGCTGGGGTGCAAAACGCTTTTTGCAACTCATTACCATGAGCTTATCTGTCTGGAGCAAGAGCTTGAGGGAGTAAGGAATTACAGTATTGCCGTAAACAGGCACGGCGGTACTATCCGTTTTCTGCGGAAGATCGTCAGAGGAGGCGTAGACGAGAGCTATGGAATTGACGTTGCCAAACTTGCCGGACTTCCGTCTAAGGTGGTAGAACGTGCAAGAGAACTGTTGGATGAAATGGAAAAAAGCCGAGGAACAGCCGACAGTGCAGCACCGGCTTCTGATCCGGAGCAGATAAGTTTTGGAAAGGTTTACCGTGAGCGTGCTCTTGAAATGCTTGAAAAAACAAATATAGACGAACTGACTGACAGCGAATGCCGGGAGCTTCTGAGAGATATGGCTGGTCTGATAAAGGAGGATCAATATGCCTAAATTCAATGCGGAGAATATGCTGGAAGAACTTGACACATTTGGAAAGGCATATAAATATCCTGTTTATGTAAGTGTCACCGATCCTAACGGGTTATTTTCTTCAAACAGAAATGTAAAGTCAGGATACGCGGCGATATCAGATGATTATTTTCTTCTTCTGGCTGAAATTCCGACAATCGGTTTTATTGGCGATACAAAGTATTGTAAGCTGCCAATATCCGGAATAAGCCGTTTAAAAATAAAAAAAGCTCCGCTGATAAATTTATACATTATCAGTGTAAAGGGGATTGCAGACGGAAAAAAATACAAAATCAAGCTCAATTTGTCCTGTAGGGGCGTCGGAAACAGTTTTCCGGATCAGGCGAAAAACGGCGCAAGTTTTTTAGAGAAAATGACGAAATGGTCAAAAGAAATATAGGTGTGCTGCATGAATAATCTGAATAGAATGCTGTCTATCGCAGCCGGAATTTGTTTCCTGCTCTGCGGATGCGGAAATACGGTTTCTACCGCAGGGAATGATGAGACTTCCGCTGGCGGAGCGGCGGCCGCTGAAACGTCGGGAAACTGGAATACAACAGAGGGCACTTCGGCATATGCGGCGGTGACAGAAACAAAGATCGTGCCGGAAACAACATCTGCTCCGGCAGCAGAGCCTGAATCGATTCATCCGGAAACAACGGAGCCTTATGAGAACGTGGAGACGGAAACGGATATATTAGTTCAGAAGCTTATGAATGAAATGACTCTCCGTGAAAAAGTTTGTCAGATGTTTATAGTTACGCCGGAGCAGCTTACGGGCTATGGCTGCGTTACATATGCGGACAGCATCGTTCAGCAGTCATTTACGGATGTTCCCGTGGGCGGAGTGATACTTTTCGCTCAGAATCTGACGTCTCAGGATCAGACCGCTCAGCTTATCGCCTCATTTCAAGATTATGCCGGAGGGAGCTGCGGCGCGGGTCTTTTTGTAGCTGTTGACGAGGAAGGCGGAACGGTTGCGAGAGCATCGCAGAAATTGGGAACAGCTTCTTTCAGAAATATGGAGTATTACGGTTCAATGAACGATCCGGAGCTTGCGTATCAGGCAGGCAGCTCTATCGGCAGTGATCTTGGCAGACTTGGCTTTAATGTGGATTTCGCCCCTGTTGCAGACGTTGATCTAAACAGCGGAAACGAACTGGGGAGCCGTATTTTCAGCAGTGATCCCTATGTTGTTTCGGAGATGACGGCTAATGTGGTACGGGGACTTCAGGATCAGGGAGTATGCGCCACGCTAAAGCATTTTCCCGGTCTTGGAGCGGCTGACGGTAATACGCATTATGATAATTATGTTCATATCTACAGAACCCTCGACGAGCTGAGGGAGGCGGAATTTGTAGCTTTTTCCGGCGGAATTGATGCAGGAGCTGATTTTGTTATGGTAGGGCATCAAAAGGTATCGGGGATGGGAGACGACTTTCCGGCTGATCTTTCCTATACCGTTGTTACATCGCTTCTCAGGGAGGAACTGGGATTTCAGGGGATTGCCGTTACCGACGCTCAACAGATAAATACTATTGCAGGAGTTTACGGCTCTGGGGACGCAGCTGTCAGATCAGTTGAAGCCGGTATCGACATAATACTTATGCCGGCAGATCTTCGGGTGGCAGCAGGCGCACTGTGCAGTGCAGTAGAGGACGGACGCATAACAGAGGAGCGCATTGACAAAAGCGTTGCCAGAATCTTAAATAAGAAGGCGGAACTGGGACTTTTGAATGTCCCGGACGAAGAAGAGGTGGAGTAAGGTGAAATACTTTTACCGCAGGGATGAACTGTACGGCACAGACTGCCACGAATTTTTCAGGGGAAAATGGAATGGAGCATTCTGGAATGACAGCTCGGTTTATATTTATGACGAGGATTACAGACTCACAGGACTTAGACGTATCATAGCAAGGTCGGTAGAGGACTACTCCCCGTATGAAGCTACGGAAATATATCCTGAGGATTGGGAGAAGATATGTGAAAATGCAAAGCTTACGGCCTGCGATGCCTTGAATGAAATTTCTCATTGGGTCAGTCATTCCTTTGACGAGTTCGGAATGTTTACCATTCTGGGAATATGACGGGAGTAAATAAATGTCTTTAATCAATGTACTAAGCAAAGAGGTTTCCGAGCTTATAGCCGCCGGAGAGGTCATCGAAAGACCGTCCTCTGTCATAAAGGAGCTTGTGGAAAATTCCATAGATTCGGGCGCGAAGCATATTACCGTTGAGATAAAAAACGGCGGCTCCACCTATATGCGTGTTACGGACGACGGCTGCGGAATGTCGTTTGAAGATGTTCCTATGGCTTTTCTCCGCCATGCGACCAGCAAAATAAGTTCCAAGGAAGATCTGGACAGCATCATGACTTTGGGGTTTCGCGGGGAAGCTCTTGCCTCTGTGGCGGCTGTTGCAAGAGCAGAGGTCATGACAAAGCGAAAACATGACGAGCTGGGTACGGTATATGGTATAGAGGGCAGTGCGGAGACTTATCACGAAAGAGGAGGCTGCCCCGACGGAACAACTATTATAATCCGTGATCTGTTCTATAATGTTCCGGCACGGCGAAAGTTTATGAAAAAAGACGTGACAGAAGCTAACGCCGTAGGACAGATACTGCGTAAAATAACCATGTCTCATCCGGATGTTGCATTTAAGTTTATCAGAGACAATCGGGTGGATTTTAATTCCAGCGGCGACGGCGAGTTGTTTTCCGCAGTTTATGCTGTATTCGGACGTGATTTCGCCCGTGACCTTATACCCGTGAAATATGAGTCGGACGGAATCACGGTAGAAGGCTACACGATAAAGCCGCTGTATTCCAAAAATAACAGAGCCTTTCAGAATTTTTTTGTAAACGGCAGGTATGTTCAGTCGAAGCTGTGCTCGGCAGCTCTGGAAAGCGCTTATACGAATATGATAATGACAGGAAAATTTCCTGCCTGCGTGCTGATGGTAACCGTATCTCCTGCGTCAATGGATGTTAATATACATCCGGCTAAGGCACAGGTGAGATTCACCGATGAAAAAGCCGTGTCTGACGCCATATATTTTGCCGTTAAAAACGCCATGATACAGGACGGTCTGATTTATGAATTTGAGCTTAAGTCCACGGTTCAGGACTGGAAAAAACCTTCTCCTGAGGAGGATAGATCGGTTCAGCAGGAATTTATTTTTACACCTGTTGACAAGATAGAAGAAGAGGAAACACATCTTGCGGAAAACCGTTCTGTTCCCGGCAGCGTACAATCTTCCGCGGTCGAACCGAAAAAGGAGAATAAAGAGGCTGAAGATCATTTGCTGCCGGACATCACAGAGAAAGCGGAAATTCCTGCTGCACCGAATGATGTAATTAAAGCGGGAAAGGCAGATCCGCCGAAAGCTGAAACGGAGATAAGACCGGTTGAGGGATTCCGCTTTATCAGCAGCAAATCTTTTGAAAGACCAGAAGATACTGATCCGGCGCAGGCTGAGAGTAAGTCGGAAAAAAAGTCGGAATGGATGGAAAAGCCGAAAATACGGGTTATAGGCGAGGCGTTCGGTGTGTATATAATTGCTGAGATCGAGGATAAGACTATGGTTATGATTGATAAGCACGCAGCTCACGAGAGAATTATCTTCGAGAGACTGAAAAGCCGGAACTGCCGGCAGTACAGTCAGATGCTCATGAATGGAATAAAGGTACTGCTGACAGGCGATGAATTCAGCGCCCTTGAGGAGAATGCGGAACTTTTATGTGATCTGGGTTTTGCTTTTGATTTCTCACAGAGACCGTGCGCAGTTGCTACGGCGGTTCCCACCTTTATTATGGAGCTTGATATGGAGGAGATAATTTTGGAAATAGCCGAAAATCTGAGAATGCACAGTCATAATCCACAGTCGCACGCCTTGGATGATATGCTTCATACGGTTGCCTGCAAATCGGCAATAAGGGGCAACGACAAAAACGATATGAAAGAACTTCAGGCGTTGGCGGAGGAGGTTTACGGAAACGAAGCCATACGCCATTGTCCTCACGGCAGACCGGTTATGTTCACCATGTCAAAATCGAATATCGAGCACCAGTTTGGGCGGACGTGAACTGAAAAGGAGGAGATTACATGATTTTTATGTCGTCAATGTCTGTAAATCTGGCTGGCAGTATGCTTTGGGTTCGCCATTCAATCGGAATTTCAGAATTTTTTCATGCTTCATATTATTTATTGATTATTGTTTTGGCGGCCGGACTTCTCTTATGTACAGCGATCGTTTCTATTGCATGTTACTTTAATAATAAAAAGATAAAACGGGAATCCCAAAAGGAGAATGAAGATGCTGGACAAAAATAAACCTCGTGTTCTCGGCATCGTAGGACCTACGGCGTCCGGCAAGACATGGCTTGGAGTCGAACTGGCAAAAAAGTACGGCGGAGAGGTCATATCCGCTGATTCCATGCAGATCTATAAGGGGATGAATATTGCCTCTGCAAAGCCGACGAATGAGGAGATGCAGGGGATCCCTCACCACCTGATCGGATTTCTGGACAGGGATATTTCATTCAGTGCCGCCGATTACGTCCGCCTTGCCAACGAAAAAATAGCAGACGTGCTCAACCGTGGAAAACTCCCGATAGTTGTGGGCGGTACGGGATTGTATATAGATTCGCTTCTGGAAAATGTCCGTTTTTCCGAGGGCGGCAGCGATGAGGAATACCGCCGGGAACTGTACGGGATTGCGGAGCTTAACGGAAATGAAGCTCTCCACAGCCGCCTTGCAGAGATTGATCCTGAAGCGGCGGAGGGGATACATCCTAATAATCTGGTGAGGGTTGTGCGCGCACTGGAGGTATATCATGTTACGGGGCGGAAATTCAGCGAGCTAAAAAAAGAGAGCCGCACTATTGAAAGCTCCTATGATTCGCTTATTATCGGATTGAACTACCGTGACCGGCAGAAGCTGTACGAAAAAATCGAGCTGCGTGTTGATGATATGGTGTGCCGGGGACTTGCAGAAGAGGCTTGTGAACTGTATGAAAACGGCGGAATGAAAACGGCGGCGAATGCTATAGGCTTCAAGGAATTCATTCCATTCTTTCGGGGGGAAGAGTCCATTGAGGCGTGTATCGACAAAATCAAACAGGAAACACGGCGTTATGCCAAGAGACAATTGACGTGGTTTAGGAAAAACCCACGCATTCAGTGGATTTTTTTGGATGAATTTAATAAAAAGAATAAAATTTTAGAAAAATCTGAAAAATGTATAGCAAATTACTGGAATATATGATATAATGTATAATGTGTATTTCTTTTCAGACAGGTTCTGTCTGAATGAGATCAGAAATATTGCAGAAACATAATAAAAAGGAGAATGTGTATGAACAAGGCAATTAATCTTCAGGACGTATTTCTTAATCAGTGCAGAAAAGACAGAATAATGGTGACGATAATCCTTACAAACGGATTTCAGTTTAAGGGTATGGTGAGAGGCTTTGACAGCTATGTTGCAATTTTTGACTGCGACGGAAAGCAGCAGCTGGTGTATAAGCACGCAATTTCCACAATCATTCCCGCAAGACCTGTTTCTATTTTGGATTCATCTGAAAAAAGCGAATAAGGTGATTTGAATGCGCTTTGTTAGATCGGACGGCAGTCCGATGGTCAAGGTTATGCGTAATATTGTTCTTTTGCTTTTTGTTGTTATTTTTATAAGCATAGTTTATAATTTCAGAAACAGGGAAAGCAATACGGAAAGCGCTCTCATTGCTGAGACAACGGCTTCAAGGGCATTTAAAGGAGTGTTTATCCGCGACGAGATTCCCATAACCTACAGCGGAAACGGTGTACTCAGCTACAGCGTCTCTGACGGCGGAAAGCTTGGTAAGGGCAGTGTTATTGCAGAAGTCTATCCGGACGAGGAGCAGATAGCCGTAAAACGTCAGATAGAAAGTCTTACAAAGGAACTGAATATTCTGGAGAAGATACAGAATCCAGGCACCCTTGAATCTGCACAGCCCTCTTCAATTTCAGCAGGTATTGAGGAAAGCTACCGCAATCTTATATTATGCCGTGATATGATGAATTATGAAGCTTTTGATGCCGCAAAGGAAAATTTGCTTGTTCAGATGAGCACATATCAGATAATAACCAATGAGGTAAGCGGTTTTAAGCAGCAGATTTCCGATATAAAGGCAGAGCTTCAGCAGCTGAAAAGCAGGTCTTTCAATCCGATGGAAACCATATCTTCGGACAGGCCAGCGTACTTTGTGAGCTATTGCGACGGATATGAGGGCGAACTGAAAAGTGACAATCTCGATTCCCTGACACTTGAAAGAGTCAGGGAGATCAGCGATGAGAGAATTGACGATCCAACTATTGTAGGCAAGCTTGTAGAGGGATATCACTGGTATATAGCCGGCATTGTAGACAATTCCCGCAAGGAATACAATATCGGTTCCAGCGTCAAGCTAAGGCTTGAGTCGTCCTCGGAATATATTGACGCCGTTATACATGATGTCCGTGACGAGGGTGATAAGAGTCAGAGTATTATTATTCTTGAATGCAGCTTGCTCAGTCATGATCTGGTTCAGCACAGAACGGAAAAAATTGAGATAGTCATGGGTGATTTCAGAGGTCTTAAGGTTCCGCGTGAGGCAATACGTTTTGAAAAGCGTAACACTACGGATGAGAACGGCGAGGACGCAGGAGAGGTTTCGTTTAAGGGCGTGTATATTTTAAAGGGCGAACAGGTTGAATTCAAAAAAATTGACGTGATCTACGAGGGCAGCGATTATGTCCTCTCGAAGATTCATGAGGACGATCCTGGCTACCTGTCGCTTTATGATGATATAATAACAGAAGGTGTTGATTAGTATGGAAAATAGCAGCATCTGTGATGAGATCAGAGAAAATCTCAGAGTTATTCGGGAGAATATAAGTGAGGCTCTGGACAGATACCGCAGCGGCGGAAAAACCGACATCATGGCGGTGACAAAGACCGTACCTGCGGAAGCGGTGAACTGTGTTTTTGACATGGGATTAAATCTTCTGGGTGAAAACAGAGTTCAGGAATATCAGTCCAAGGCAGAGCGTTACGACAAAAGAGCAGAGGTCCACTTTATCGGGCATTTGCAGACCAATAAAGTAAAATATATAATTAACAGCATGAAAATGATACAGTCTGTGGATAGTTTTAAGCTGGCACAGGAAATAAGCCGCCTTTCATCTGTCAATAATAAGGTTATGGATATTCTCTGCGAGGTTAATATTGGAGGAGAGGAATCCAAAAGCGGAGCGGATCCGGAAGAACTTGAGTATCTTCTTGAACAGATCTCCGCCCTGGACGGCGTTCGGATAAGAGGACTTATGGCTATTCCTCCTCCTGGCGGCAGCGATATTTATTTTGGCAGAATGCAGGAACTTTACGAAAGATTCAAGAGTGAGTATAATATGAATATTCTTTCAATGGGCATGACTCATGACTATGTGCAGGCGGTAAAATACGGTTCAACCCTTGTAAGAATCGGTACAGGCCTGTTCGGTGCAAGAAACTATTGATCGGGTAGTCAATCTGTGAAGAATTTATGTGCAGACGAAAAGTCAAAAACTTAGGAAGAAAATTGCAGTAGTACGGCTTGTTTAAAGGCTTTTTGGCAGCAGATCCCGGCTCTTATATCGGGGAGTTGGCTGGCGCAGCAATATAAATAAGCAAATAACCGGCTTGGAGCCTCATCATCTCGGAATGCTCCGCATTGATTCCGCAGATGAGATATAAATAAAAAATGCGGAGATCGGAGTATAAAAATGAAGCTTTTTGAGAACATTAAGGAATTTTTCTTCGCTCCTGAGGATGATGAAATGGAGCAGACGGATGTTCCTGTACGTCATACCGCACGCAGCGAGCGTTCTGGATACCAGCCGGGTGAGCAGGAGGAAACATTGGGAACTTCCGGCGAGTCAGGTTCAAGAAGAAATAAGGTGGTAAATATCCAGACAACAGCACAGCTTCAGGTGGTTCTTGTAAAGCCTTCTGCGTTTACTGATGCAAAGCAGATAGCGGATCATCTTATCGCTAAAAAGACTGTTGTTCTTAATCTGGAAACAGCATCTCCCGATAACAAGAGAAGAATCATTGACTTTTTGGTAGGGGTTGCCTATGCAAACGGAGGAAGCCTCAAGCCGGTTGCTAATCTGACATATATTATTACTCCTTACAATGTAGGATTTATCGGTGAAGATCTTGTGGGAGAGCTTGAAAACAACGGCGTATTCATCTGATGAACGCGGATACAGAGGATAAGCTTTTTTCTGCACGACTCAGTGATATTATAAGGCGCTGCGAAAGAGACGGCGTGTGCTGCTTTTCAAATTTTATGGATGAACGGCAGTGTGCAGAAGCGGAACATTGGTGTCTTAATAATTCGGGGAATTTGACATATATGCTTTATGGAGGCTTTCCCGATGCCAAAAGGCGCATTCTTGCCGTTTATCCGGATTATTATGAGAATTGTATTACAGATGAATTTCCCATAAAATGCCTCACGTTTACTTTCCGTAAAGAGAACAGGCTGTCGCACAGGGATTTTCTTGGAAGCTTTATGGGGATGCGCTTAAAACGTGAGGTGATAGGCGATATTATAGTTGACGAGGGAATCGCTCAGGTTTTTGTTACGGATATTGCCGCAAGACTTATCTTATCAACTGTTTCCAAAATCGGAAAAACAGGAGTAAAGATTACTGATGACCGTCCGTTTCAGCTTGAGGCAAAGCAGGAATTCCGCATTATCAGCGGAACTGTTGCTTCTATGCGATTGGACTGCATTGTAGGTCTTGCCGCCGGGGTAAGCAGGGAAAATGCCGCAAAACTAATAAAAACAGAGAGGGTGGAAATAAACCACCTGCCCGTCGCTTCTGTTTCGGCAGAGCTTCAGGTCGATGATGTGATTTCGATCAGAGGAAGCGGACGGTTTATTCTTTCAGGTATTGACGGACTTTCAAAAAAGGGACGTATACACATTAATCTTTGTAAATTTATTTAGAGGTGAATTATAATGATAACTTCAAAGGACGTAAGGAATAAAAGATTTGAGAAGGCTGCTTTCGGTTATAAGCAGGAGGAAATTGACGAATTTCTTTCCCAGCTTGAAGCAGAGCTGGACGAAATGGAAAGAGAGCGCATGGAATCGAATAACAAAATTCAGGTTCTTGCCGATAAGGTTCGTGAATATATGAGAGATGAGGATGCGCTCAAAGACGCTCTTCTCGGTGCTCAGAAGCAGGGACATCAGGTTATCAACGAGGCGAACGAAAAGGCTGAGCAGATAATCTCCGACGCTCAGACTAAGGCAGCCGAACTGGAGGATGAAGCTGTTCGCAAGCATGCTGAGGCTATGGAGCATAACCGCGAGGAGATCGCAAGAGAAAAGGAAGCTCTTATTGAAGCGCAGCAGCAGGTTGCGGATTTCAAAAAAAGTCTTTTCGATATGTACAAGACTCATCTTGAGCTTATTTCTTCTATGCCTGAGACCTTTGAAGAGGCAACGGGCGCAGTTCAGACAGCCGAGCAGATTGCTGCCGCTGTAACTGCTGAGGAACTTTGATCCAGCGATTTTAGGACAGTATCCGAGGATAATCAGATTATACGAAATATAGGTGAAAGGAGGGTCTCTCTCAGTTGAGAGGGATCGAGTAAAAATGGCACAGGATTACAACAGCACGCTTAATTTGCCCAAGACAGATTTCCCGATGCGAGGAAATCTTCCTAAAAGAGAACCTGAAACTCTTGAAAAATGGGAAAAAGAAAGACTTTACTACAAGATGATTGAAAAGAATAAGGGTAAGAAATCCTATATTCTTCACGATGGACCTCCCTATGCAAACGGAGAGATTCATCTTGGCACGGCTCTTAACAAGACTTTAAAGGATTTTATAGTTAAATATAAAAATATGAGTGGATTCTGTGCTCCCTACGTTCCGGGCTGGGATACTCACGGTTTGCCTATCGAGCTTAAAGCAATGAAGGCTATCGGTGTTGAGAACGGCGCAATTCCGCCTGTTGAGCTGAGAAAGCATTGTCATGATTTTGCAATGAGTCATGTGGCTAATCAGATGAAGCAGTTCAAGCGTCTCGGAACCCTTGGCGATTATGACTACCCCTACCTGACTCTCCGACCGGCGTACGAGGCAAGACAGGTTGAAGTATTTGGCGAAATGGCGAAGAAGGGCTATATGTACAAAGGATTGAAGCCGGTTTATTGGTGTCCGGATTGCAATACCGCTCTTGCCGAGGCTGAGATTGAGTATTCTAATGATCCTTGCTATTCTATCTATGTTAAGTTTAACGTGACAGACGATAAGGGCATTTTCGCCGGCATGGGGCTTGATCTTTCCAAAGTATATTTCGTTATCTGGACGACAACCACATGGACTATCCCCGGAAATCTGGCAATATGTCTTGGTCCGGAGTATAACTACACTCTTGTTCATGTTGGTGATGAGTATTATGTAATGGCTGAAGAACTTGTGAAGACCACAATGGAGACAGCCGGAATTACCGGCTATACCACAGATGGATGCTTCACCGGTGCGGAACTGGAGGGAATGAAAACAAAGCATCCTCTTTACGACCGTCCATCGCCGATTATCGTAGGCGACCACGTTACTCTTGAAAGCGGTACCGGCTGCGTTCACACAGCTCCCGGTTATGGTGTGGAGGACTTTGAAGTCTGCAAGAATTATGACGACATCGGTATTATTGTTTGCGTTGATGCCAAGGGACGTCAGACTGCCGAAGCAGGAGAGTTTGAGGGCATGGATACTGACGAAGCAAACAAGGCTATAGCTGCCAAGCTTGTAGAATTGGGAGCAATGCTTGCCACTCAGAAGATCGTCCATCAATATCCTCACTGCTGGAGATGCAACAGTCCGATTATTTATCGTGCCACGGAGCAATGGTTCTGTTCAGTAAACGGTTTTAAGGACGAGGCTATAAAGGCTATTGAGGGGGTACAGTGGATTCCCGAATGGGGAGAAGATCGCATCAAGGGCATGGTTCGCGACCGCTCTGATTGGTGCATTTCCCGTCAGAGAACTTGGGGAGTTCCGATTCCGGTTGTTTATTGCAAGGAATGCGGCAAACCGATCTATACTGACGATACGATAAAGGCTATTGCAGACCTCTTCCGAAAAGAAAGCTCAGATGCCTGGTGGACAAGAGAAGCAAATGAATTTATCCCTGCAAGCGTTAAGTGTGAATGCGGATGCGGCGAATTCACAAAAGAATACGATATTATGGACGTATGGTTCGATAGCGGCGTTTCTCACACGGCTGTAATGGATGACTTTGGCAGTCTTACATGGCCTGCCGATTTGTACCTTGAGGGAGCAGATCAGTACAGGGGCTGGTTCCAGTCGTCACTTCTTACATCTGTTGTATATAAGGGAACAGCCCCGTATAAGGCTGTCTGCACTCATGGCTGGGTGGTTGACGGCGAGGGCAAGACCATGCACAAATCCCTTGGCAACGGCATTGAC
>CAJTWQ010000009.1 GCA_910579835.1 uncultured Ruminococcus sp. | reverse complement strand
GAGCTCCCGGCTCATAACCGGTCGGTCCGGGGTTCGAGTCCCTGATGGTCCACCAGTAAATCCTTTGTCAACGGCAAAGGATTTTTTGTTTTATTGCAATTTCAAAGCTATAGTATTTATATAAAATCAGAAATAAAAAATATTTTTTATAATTAATGGTTTTCTGAAAAAGTGCTGTTTTAGCCCAATTATAGAAGTAGATTTATTTTACTTCAATAAATTAAAGGAGAATGGCATGTATAAAAAAATTTACACGGAAGGTTATGTATTAACAGAGATTTTCCGGAAAAATCCGGAAGAATTTGGTATGAAGCGGATATAAATTATACACCTGGGAAAAGAAACAAACATAGAGTGGTATGGTCAAATGACGGTTTGATCTTTGTTACATATGACCGTTATTTAACGTTTTATGAAATAGTATGGGAGGAATATTATGAATTAACAGATAAACCGTATATTATAACACTTGACCTCACTGGGTGCAAAACCATGTATGCTTTACATGAAACAATAAAGGAAACTTTTAATTTTCCCGAATGGTATGGGAGAAATTGGAGTGCTTTCTGGGATCTTTTATTTGCGCCTGAGGATTATACCGTTGTACATGCTAAAGGATATAATTCGCTTCCAAAGGATATGGCTCCATATTGTGTTAAGCTTATAGGGATCCTTGAAAAAATGAAACAGTATTATAAACATGCCAATACGATTCAGGATCACTATAGGATTATTATTAGTTGACGAAAATCTGTTTGGGATATTTTCACATTATCTGTACTCTCATCGTATGGAGAATTTTATTATTGAGAAGAAAAGACAGACATTTAGGATTTTTACAAAATTATTATTTAGGAGGACAGTATGAATTATAATTTTTATGGCTGGAAAACAGCAGTTGTTAAACCGATAAACAGTGGTTATCCGTCAATAAATTCTCCGAGAGATCTATATGATGTACTATCGAATATATGGTGTGCGGAAACCTGCGCTCCGAGAATGAGAGACAGATGGACTTCAAATAATAAGACTTTGGGGCAGTGTTCGATTACTGCATTTCTTGCACAGGATATTTTTGGCGGAAAAGTCTTCGGCATACTGCGTGATGGTGGAAATTATCATTGTTATAACGTGATTGGCAATTGTGTTTTTGACCTTACGAGCGAACAGTTTGGCGATGAAAAGCTGATTTATGATAATAATTCTGAACAGTTTCGCGAGGAGCACTTTGCAAAGGAAGAAAAACGCTTGCGATATGAGTTGCTGAAAAAAGCACTGTTGGAGTATGTTAAGCGTGAGGTATGATAAGATAATTTCCGCTAAATTCATTTCCCGTCCTAATCGCTTTATAGCGATTGTGAATTTGAACGGTGAGGAAGTTTCGGTCCATGTAAAAAATACTGGAAGATGCCGTGAACTACTTGTGCCTGATACAACAGTATATCTTGAGGATTTTAGTTACCGTATGGGAAAACGTAAGCTGTTTTATGATTTGGTTGCAGTAGAAAAGGACAGTTTGCTGATAAATATGGATTCTCAAGCTCCGAATAAAGTTGCTTTTGAAGCGCTGAAAAACGGTAAAATCCAACTTCTGGGAATGTCAGATCTGAATATCATTCGTTCGGAAACAGTTTATGGCGATTCACGTTTTGATTTCTATGTTGAAGATGTAAACGGCGAAAAAGGATTTGTGGAAGTAAAAGGAGTAACCCTTGAAAATGATGGTGCTGCGTCATTTCCCGATGCACCTACCGAAAGAGGCATAAAGCATGTTTATGAACTTATCAAAGCAGCGGAAAACGATTATCATGCGTATATTTTGTTTGTCATTCAAATGCAGGGAATACATGTTTTTACACCAAATGATGCGACACATAAGGCTTTTGGGGATGCTTTGAGGTATGCGGCTGAAAATGGAGTCCATATACTTTCTTATGAGTGCAAAGTGACTCCCGGCAGTCTGGCAATTGCAGAGACTGTGCCAATAAGGCTATATGGTGAATGAAAATGGAAATATGGAATCCCTGGCACGGCTGCCGCAAATATTCGGAGGGCTGTGAGCACTGCTATATGTATTATCTGGACGCCCAGCGTGACCGTAATGGCAGTGAGATTTACAAGACGAAAACAAATTTTAATCTTCCTTTAAAAAAGACGCGGCAGGGAGTATATAAAATTCAATCCGGCACAATGCTGCATGTTTGTATGACATCCGATTTCTTTCTTGAAGAAGCGGATGAATGGCGGATTGAAGCATGGGAAATGATACGCAAACGCTCCGATGTGACATTTTGGCTGCAAACGAAACGTGCTTACCGTATTGCCGAATGCTTGCCAGAAGATTGGGGCGACGGCTGGGAAAATGTGATTCTTTGCGTGACAACGGAAAATCAGGCTCGTGCAGATGAAAGACTGCCGATTTTACTGGATATTCCTGCAAAGCACAAGGCTTTTATGTGCGCTCCGATATTGTCGGAAATTCATGTAGAGCAATATCTTGTAACAAATCAGTTTGAACAGGTACTTGCGGACGGAGAAAATTATGACGGTAAGCGTCCGTGCCGTTATGAGTGGATAAAATCACTATATGATCAATGTGAAGCTGCAAATGTACGGTTCGATTTTATCGGTACTGGAAATATATTTATCAAGGATGGCAAAGTGTATCAGATACCGAAAGCCTATCAGCGAGTGCAGGCACAGCGTTCTGGACTTAGTTTTCCTCCAAGTGACGCTAATGTTCCTATGCAGTCAAGATGCCGCAGATGTAAAAGAAAAAATAACTGCAATGGCTGTCATTGGTGTGGGAAATGCAGATGAATGCGCTCTAAATGAAATACTATTGCCCGTTCTGGGTTCGAAGTAAAGAAAATAGTTAAAAGCAAAGTACATTTCAAAAGTTTTCCTGAAATGTACTTTGCTTTTGTTGCTGATAAACAGGTAGCTTATTGTATAAAAATGATTGTATTCATATAATATCAGATTGCTTGATTTATATTCTCCATTCGGAACCGACGAAAACAGTGATGTCAGGTTCTGATATAATTTAAAGCTCTGCTTTTAACAAAGCAGAGCTTTAAATAAAAATTGACAGAAAAAATTTCAAGGATAATGCAGCCGCATACAATAGACCAGATTCATATGCATAACTTCACATTTTCTTATTTGTCGTCAATCGTAAAGCCGGTAATATCAATTACACCGGAGGATGAATTTTTGTTTCTGGAAGCGATCGCATGAGCTACAAGCAGATTGAAAATTCCGTTGAGCATCATGACTATACCAACAATTATTCTTGCAATTTTTCCGGCACTGAATGGATTGAAGATACATATACCTCCTATTATCAGCATAATTGCTCCAATAATTCCTCCTATCATTCCGTTTGCAGAGTTGACTGCCTTAATGATTTCCGTTATACCAAGAACCGCAATTACAATGCCGCCGATAAATCCGATACCTACAGCTACGATCTTGGGAAGAAAAATAATTGCAGCAATCAGAACCGCAGTTCCTAGAACAGATGGGATCACTGTTCCGGCATCTCCTGCAGCGAATCCCTGTATAATTTCGATCACGCATAATAATGCTATAATTATGCATACACCATACAGTGTATATGTGATGATTTTAGGAAAAAACGCTACTATAAATCCGATTATAGTAAGAATAATACCTTTTGTCATATATCCCTTATTACTCATTTTAATAAACCTCCTATATAATTGCCCTGCCTATTTTCAGCCATATTTTTCGTAATATACTGGAATTTTTATATATGCTTCCGGCAAGATCATTCACAAATTCAGTACAGAATTCTATGTCTTCTGAATCCGGCTCCGCATTGCTGAATCCGGTAATAAGGGCAATATCAACGAACTTTTTGAAGTTGCCGACAGGGAAGTAGGTACCGCCCATATGCTTCTCAACATTTTTTGAAAAATCAGTATAATTTCCGTTCTCGTTTTTTATTTTTAAAATCGTCAGGAGATGTTCGGAATAACGATACATGCTATCTATTCTATCGGAGGCAGAACCGCCGGTAAATCGGATATGCCTTATTTTGAGGATAATAATACGTCTGATAAATATAATTATCACTGTAAGCACTGCAGCAGCAATTACATATATAATATATTTTATAAATTCTGGAACATCCTTTTCAGTACTCTTTGTTAAATCAGTGCTTTTAATAGTGTTTGTGACGCTGCCGATTCCGTTACCGTTATTTTTTGTAGTTGTTGTGGTGCTGCCTGTGTTGTTCTGAACGGATGTCTGCACAGGATTTTGCTGGGGTGGAGCCGATACCGTTTCCGATGTTTCAGAAGGATTATTTGTCTCTGTGGTATCCGGCTCATTTAATAATGAATTATGCCTGATCGTTCTTTCGGTATATCCGGCGGTAAATTCGTAAGGAACCCAGCCGAAGCCGTCAAGATATATTTCAACCCATGCATGACTTCTGTTGTCCTGTACATCAATAGTATAGGTTCCGTCAGGATTGGCGGAATCTTTGTTGAAATCGTCAGCTACCAGTACATATCCTGTTGCATAGCGTGCTGGTATTCCAGCCATTCTTGCAAGCAGGACGCCGGAAGATGCGTAGTGAATACAATATCCCTTCTGATTTTCAAGAAGAAAATAGTTGACAAAATCACGGTTGGAAGGAGTTTTTCCCGGCGACAGGGTATATTTTGTTTCCTGTGCAATTTTTTCTCTCATCCGATTCAGCAATTCAAGCTTTTCGGAAGCTGTAGCTGCTGAATTTCCTTTTGTGATAAGATCGGAATATTCTTCACGGATTTCATCCATGTTATGATTATCAGGAAGCTGGAGATAGTTTTCATAAACAAAATCCCTATACTTGTTTTCCAGCAGCGCCGCCATGACGATCTGACCGTTGCTGTACAGAATGTCAGTACTGCTGTTATAATATTTTATGCCGATGCTGAAGCTGTCGGCAGGAATTTCATTTTCATTGCAGAATCCGGTTATAAGGCTTTGCCATTCATTATTTGTTATAAGGGAGCTGTTAAGAGTGTAATAAAAGTCTTCTGTCAGCATAGCGGCGTAATAGTCGGCATCGACAGGAACGAAACTGTAGCTGAATTCTTTTTCTGTGTTATTTATCGAAGATACGAGCATATCACGGTTATATGAAAGACCTCCTATGTTGTCAGTGCCATAAGGGGCAAATATGCGTTCTTTCTTTACCTTTGAGTTTATATTGACCGTAAGTTCATTTATGCTAGGATTTATAAGCTTTGCGAAAAGACACGGGAAATCCTGAGGAAAGATCTTATCACTCTTGAAACTGTCAAAAATCCCGTTATTGTATTTTTTGTCACTCAGTTCAAGCCATTCGTTTTCCTTGTAGATGCTTCCGACGGAATCTTTAAGATAAACAGCCCCGTCATAGGCACGGTCAAAGGTGACTTCAAGATCGGTAGTGTTTTTGTAGGTAATATGATCCTTGCTTCCAAGCTTGTTGTTATTATACTTGAAAGAAAGGCCAAAAACCCCCGTGATCCTGGACAGGCTTTCCGCAAGGTTTTCAATGGAAAACTGTTCAAAGGCGGCGCTTAGTTCACGCCGTTTCCGATTCAGTTCATCGCTTCTTTCATAGCCGGAAATATTAATTATAAATGAAGTGACAGATGAAATGATAACAACGGAGGTGATAATAAAGATACCGCATTTTTCCGTGACTTTCAGTTTCATTTGGCGTTTCGGGGAGAATACGTTGTCTTTTCGGACAAATCCTCCGGAACCGCCGGAATATTCGCCCATATCGGTGGAGGTCATGCAGAACATAGCGATCCAGTAGCCGACAGTGAGCGTGCCCCAGAAAACAGGGATTGCAACGCCGTTGTACAAGCCTATTTCAATTATAGGAAAGGTCACTATAAGGGGGAGTATCATATTGGAATGGTATATAGTAAAAAAGTAAATTACAAATGCGATTAGCCATATGCCAAATATAAAAAGAATAGTAGTGGCCCGTTCTTCGTCTCTGAAGTCTAAATATTTATAATAATTTATATCGCTTTTAAAGGAAGTCTTATAAATAATATTGTATACAAATTTAAAGCCTTCAATAATATCATCCAGCATTTTAAATGCTGCACCGGCCAGAATAAGGAGCGATGCGGCTATTATCCAGAGCGCCTTTCGGTTGATCAGTATCAGTGTAATATAGAATACAGAGAAAAATAATACGGCAGATGCAACTGCACCTTTATTGTATTCAAAGCTGAACATTCCCAGAAATGACATTATAACTGAAATAAAGCCGATAAACGCAATGATTACAGACTCAAAACGTCTAAGATCCGGACGTTTATTTTTTACGAACATTACGATACTGTCACATATAGTAATACCGTTGCTGTTTTTTATTGTAGTTTTTTTCATTACAGTTCAATATCCTTTATTGATGAAGAGATTCTGCCTGTCGCTACCGGAATGACGTTTATTTCAGAGGATTCATATTTGGAAGAAACGGCTTTTTCCGGAGAACCTGTGACAACCAGCGCGTTTTTTATCTCAGCGTCTACACATTCATTTATAAGTTCAAAAACGGCAGAATCAGGAACAGATGTGATGAATATGAAAGATGAGAGTGAGATTACGGAATTATCTGTCAGATAGCTGTCAGGCTTCAGACAGAACAGATTGTCGTTAAAAGATATAATAATTTCCCTTACGGCAGTTGCGAGATCGTCGGCTGATGAAATGCTTTTTTCCACAAATTCTTTCTGTCTGCCGCTGTAGAAAACAACATTGTGAATCCTTTCATTGTCAATCATCAGCTGTGAAATGGAAAGAAAAGTTTCTATCAGAGTATCAAATACAGGGAGCGTATATTCAGAGTCCTCATAGCACTTCAGATCAAGGAAGATTATGGACGGTATATCCACAGGAAGACTGTAGTCCTTGACGATAAATTCATCTTTTTTTGAACTGAGCTTCCAGTGGATCCGGTTAAGCTTGTCCCCCGGATTATACTCGCGCAGATCAAAGATCTCAGAGGGATCGTCACCGGGGTTATTTTCGGAAAAGACACTGCTCTCATCGTTTACACGGTCTACAGTAGTCACAAATCCGTTGATTTCATGAATTTCCGGCATAACGGCTGTTTCTGTACATATATTCTTTCCAGTTCTGAATTTGAACAGGCGCATAGGATCATAAATTTTTATATTTACCGCTCTGATCTTTATGATTCCGCAGAATTTGGAGTTGAGCTGAAATGTTACTCTTTGAGAATTCCGGGCCTGAACCGGCATATTCAGGTAAAAGGATGTTATTTGATTACTAAAAACATTGTAGTATTCAATATGAGCTTCAGCTTTGCCGACCGGAATAAGGCTTTTATTTGTAATGCAGAGCTGAACCGGAAACGGATGGTTTTTCGGAACAACAGCATCTTTTACAGAAAGCTCCGCTTTTACCGAATGTTTAAGGATCACGGCGGTTACGAGCATAATTATCGGCAGAGTGAGGAATACTGCCAGAAGCACCAGCGCAAAATCCGGAATATATAGAATATAAAACAAAGAACAGATGATTATAAGCAGAATAAAAAGAATTTTTGTAACAAGCATAGAATCACCTGCCTGATGAAGCTATTCCAGGTACGGGAACAGTCCGCAGAACATCAGATATTACGTTTTCGGCTGTTATTTCAGATAGCTTTGCCTTTGAGTTAATCATAATTCTGTGTGTAAAAACATCAGCACAGATATAAGAAATATCGTCGGGAATAACGTAATCGCGTCCCATAGCTACAGCGATGCCTTTTGCGATCTGCATAAGAGCGAGAGTACCTCTCGGACTGATGCCAAGCTTTACCATAGGGTGATTTCGTGTAGCAGCCGACAGCGAAACAACGTATTCATAAATTCTGTCGTCAACATAAACTTTGGATATATAATCCTGCAGGGATATGATGAAAGATGCGTCTGCAACGGCTCTTACCGAATCAAGAGGATTAGAATTATACTTTGATTTAAGAATATTAACTTCGCCGGAAAAATCAGGATAGCCCATACTCAGCTTTATCATGAATCTGTCAAGCTGGGAATCAGGAAGACTGTGGGTTCCGGCAGAACCGATAGGATTTTGTGTTGCGAGAACGGTATACGGTTCAGGAAGCTTGTAGGTAGTTCCGTCAACAGTTATTCTCTTCTCTTCCATAAGTTCCAGAAGAGCAGACTGGGTTTTGCTGGATGTACGGTTGATCTCGTCGGCCAGGAAAAGATTGCAGAAAGCAGCTCCGCAGCGAAATTCAAAAGCACCGGTCTTTTTGTTGTATACGTTAAAACCGGTAACATCCGAAGGCAGAACGTCAGGCGTAAACTGCATTCGATTGTGTTCCAAGGATAAAGCCTTTGAAAAAGCCAGCGCAAGGGTTGTTTTTCCTACTCCGGGAATATCTTCAATAAGTACATGCCCTTTGCAGAGGATAGCAAGAAGAACTTTAATTATAATAGAATCTTTGCCGATAACGGCTTTTTTGACTTCATTCACAATAGTATTAATTTGATTTGTATAATTGTTATTCATGTAAAATCTCCTGTATTTTAGAACTTGTATTCATAGGTAAGATGTACGGTTTTTTGAGCATAATTTTTACGAGGACAAGGAGAAAAGGTGAAAGCATACTGACGCACCCAAGAGCACTTCCTTCGGGCGCATGGTGAATTTTTTCAGCGCAGTCATCGGCAGAGTTTGCCAAAAAGGCGTACAGCTTACTTATAAATACAAGTTCTTAGATATATTTTTATAGACCTTTTATATTATAACATCATTAGATGAATTTTGCAAGAGTATATAAAAAATATTCGTATGAGTATTGTAAGCCTACACTGTTACTCTATATATCTGGAAATTACTATTGAAATCAATTTAAAAATATGGTATAATTAATTAAGAAGTTTGTGTTCATAGGGGGAGTATGCTGTTTTTAAGCATAATTTTTAAAACATGTACTGATTTCAGCATAAAAATTTGCAGAAAAACGCATATGAATCCCATGAATACAAGATAAAAGCCAAAGAAAGACAGGTAAAAAAATGGCAAAACAATTCTGGAAAGGCAGCGCTCTGCTGTCCCCTGTTCCAGCGGCTCTTGTAAGCTGCGGAACCATTGATTCTCCTAACATCCTTACAATAGGATGGACAGGAATTGTCTGCACTCACCCTCCTATGACATATATTTCCGTACGTCCCCAACGTTATTCCTATGACATCATCAAAGAATCAGGGGAGTTTGCCATAAATCTTACCACTGCATCAATGTGCCGCCAGACTGATCTCTGCGGAGTGAAAAGCGGAAAAGATACAGATAAATTCGCTCTATGCGGATTCCACGCATCCGCTGCGAAAATGATTGCAGCTCCAATTATAGAAGAATGCCCCGTCAGCCTCGAATGCCGCGTGACCGAATCAAAAGACCTGGGAACGCATACAATGTTTCTGGCAGAGATCGTCGGCATAGATACAGATGAAGAATATATTGATGAAAACGGCCGTTTGGATATGGAAAAGTGCGGTCTTATGGCATATGCTCACGGTGAATATTTTTCACTGGGCAAAAAGCTGGGCAGCTTCGGCTGGTCGGTTCGGAAAAGAAAGAAAAAGAACGGCAGAAAAAAATAATTACGGCAATTCCACCTGAGATAATTTAAAAACTCAGAGTTTGTGTTCATAGATTCACCTTTTTCCGGAAAAAAACATATATTGTACAGAAGCAGGATAATCAGACAGGAGGACAGGAGCTTGCCTTCCTGCTTCAATAACTTCTGTTTTCCGAAAAGGGGGGCTGATTTTGACAGTCATCATCATGGAAATGCCCTCGTATACTTTCGCTGTCAAAGGCGAAAAACTGCTTAAAGCAAAGGGTATTTCCTGCGAGCTGAAAAGGAATATCAATGCTTCTCCCGGCAGCTGCGGCTACTCTCTTCATGTACGAAGCGACAGCGTCAGAGCTGCCGAAATCCTGAAAAAAAATGCCGTTCCCTTTACCGTCAAGGGAAAAGGAGGCGGCTGATATGATTATAAATTTTGACAACGCAGCAACCACTTATCCAAAGCCGCCCAGTGTGAAAAACGCCGTTATACAAGCAGTCGAGCAGTTCGGAGGAAACTCTGGCAGAGGCGGTCACGCCCTTGCTATGCGCACCTCCCGTGCCCTCTATTCCGCACGGACTGTGGCAGCTGAATTCTTTGGCGCACAGCCTGAAAACGTTGTATTTACCCTTAACTGTACCCATGCCCTTAATCTCGCCATTCAAGGCATAATGAAAGGCGGGGGTCATCTTATTATGAGCAGCATGGAGCATAATTCGGCAGCACGTCCCGGAGCACAGCTTGCTCTGGATAAAAAGATAACTCTTTCCGTCGCCCGGATTTGTGACGACGACAGTTGTACCGTACAGAATTTCCGCGAGCTTATTCGGTCTGATACAAAGGCTATTGTATGCACAATTGCAAGCAACGTAACCGGACAGCTAATGCCTTGGAGGGAACTTGGCAGGCTTTGCCGCGAACACAATATATGCTTTATTGCCGACGGCGCTCAAGCCTGCGGCGTAATAGATATAGACATTTCCGAAGGAATAAATATTCTATGCACAGCCGGTCATAAGGGCCTTTACGGTATAACCGGCACCGGACTTCTTATAACTGACGGAAAATATAAAATTTCACCGATAATCCAGGGCGGCACGGGAAGCGCATCGAAAAGCCTAAGGCAGCCGGATATTCTTCCTGATGGCCTTGAAAGCGGTACTCCCTGTATAATCGGCGCAATGTCTGTTAAAGCAGGCATAGAATTTATACGCAGAAAAGGCACAGATAAAATTTTTGCTCATGAAGACCGGATCTGCCGAAGCTTTGTCAGGGAACTTGAAAAAAACAAAAATATCACAATATATCGTAACCCGCATAGCAGCTATGTGCCTATTGTATCCTTTAACGCCGATGGTATTCCGTCTGAGGAACTTGCGGAAGAGCTTGCCGGACACGGATATTGTCTCCGAGCCGGCTACCACTGCGCTGCACTTGCCCATACTCAGTTGGGGACAGATACAGGTACGGTAAGATTCGCACCTTCGGTATTCAGCACCGAAAACGATGGAATTACTCTTGCTAATTTAATTAACAATATAGCAAATCGAAAAAAATTATAAAAAACTATTGAAAAAATCTGAAATTGTGATACAATATATTATAGAAGTTATACAGAAACGAGGGCTTCTGCCCTCGTACATATCCGAATGAGACTTCATTCGGTCAGAACAGCAGAATCTCCGTATAATCGAATATACAGAATACATATTTTACAGTTCTGCCGTTTCTATTGTAAAAGCAGGCTGATGTCACCCTTGATTCTTAAACGGCGGATATCTCCTGATTCGATAGGTAATATAAATTCCCTGCTGAATTTATAACTTGCTGATGCAAGTCAGCTCTGCCTTGTTAAAAGCAGAGTTTTGAAAATTAATTAAGAAAAGGATGTGACCAGATGTCCTTCCATGAACTAAAATCCGCTTTTCTCAGCGTTTTGAGCACTCTTGAGCTGATAGATTTCATAGATATTGCAATCCTCTCATATCTTGTATATCTGCTGCTCAAACTCATACGCGAAACCCGTGCCGGACAACTGATAAAAGGTATTCTTTTTCTTGTTGCAGGCTACTTTATCAGTCTTTTCCTACAGCTAAAAGCCATCAATTATCTTCTCAGCCAAGCGCTTGATATTGGTCTTATTGCCATGATTGTTCTCTTTCAGCCTGAACTACGGCGTATGTTGGAAAAAGCCGGACGGACACGCTTCGGCGTGCGTTTTCTTGGTCTGGGACAGAATATTGATGAGCTTACCAAGACATGGGAACCAGCCATAGACTCCATATGCGATTCGTGCGTCGAGCTTTCGGCCACATGTACCGGCGCGCTTATAGTCATAGAACGTCAGGTGCGTCTGGGTGAGCAGATTGAAACCGGAACTATCCTGAACGCAACCCCAAGCAAGGAAATATTCGGCAATATATTTTATCCCAAAACACCGCTCCATGACGGAGCCGTTATCATGAGAGACGGTATGATACTTGCAGCCGCCTGCTTTCTGCCCAAACCCCAGAAGGATGCTCAGATTGACAAGCGGCTTGGATCACGGCACAGAGCTGCGATCGGAATGAGTGAAAATTCCGACGCTGTCGTTATCGCTGTTTCAGAGGAGACGGGACAGATATCAACAGCTATGAACGGAGTTCTTGTCAGAGACTATACAAGGGAAAAGCTGAAGAAATTCCTTGAGGATGAGATCTTTGAGGAAAAAACGGAGATAAACATCCCCGGAAAGAAAATATTTTCCTCACGCGGTGAAAGGAGGAAAAAGAAATGAAAATACTTGAAAAAGTAAAAAAACGCCTTGCCAAAGGCGCAAGAAATAACCTTTCCCTGACGGTATATTCCGTAGTTATCGCCTGCATCGTATGGTTTACAATTTCTATGGCTATGTACCCTTCCGTAACAAAACAAATAAAAGACGTTCAGCTCAGCCTGGATATTTCCGGTTCTGCCGCTTCGGAAAACGGTCTAAGCGTAATGTCATGCAATCTTAAAAATGTAAATATAACTGTAAAAGGCAGTCGTACTCAGGCTTCAAGATTCAATTCCGACAGCTTCACTGCATATATAGATACTACAGGCATTACTACTCCGGGCAGAAGAACTCTGTCTATAAAAATACGCTGCAAAGATGACATTCCGTTTGAAGTTGAATCAATATCTCCGTCAACGGTCAGTGTTATGCTTGATAAATTTGACTCCGTAGAAATACCTGTAGAGCCGAAGTGTCCGAATATTTCAGCTATAAAAGGAAAAGTAATTTATCAGGCGGAACATAAATGCAATCCTGGCACCGTTACAATCAAGGGTCCCTCTGCTCAACTGGAAAAAATCTCTAAATGCTACGCTTATTCAGATAAAAAAATGACACTTGAATCTTCCGTTGATATTCAGACCAACGAGCTGCGCCTGCTTACAGACGACGGAACTACAATAGATCAGTCCATGATGGAATTTAACACCTCAAGTTTTTCTATTAATATCCCTGTATTGTCTCAAAAAACAGTTGATTTGTCAGTTCAAATAATAGGAGGATCGGCGGATTTTGACAAAAACAGCTTGAAATTCGACCTCTCTGCTGATTCTCTGACTCTTGCCTCAAAGAACAGTCAGTTTGAGATAGCAGATCCTCTTGAGATCGGAAAAATAAATCTGAGCGACATAGACCTGGGATATACAAAATCATTTGACATAAACGCTCTTCTTGAAGAAAGAAATATTATCAATATGTCCGGATTAGAAAATGTTGTTCTGACACTCGACGATACCGATCTTGAAAAAAGAGAGTTCACCCTTGACAAAAGTAGTATTCATATAAGCAATAAGCCCGGAGGAAACGAATACGATTACGATCTAATCAGTCAAAGCTTAAATATCCGTGTTATTGGACCGCGTGATGAGATTGCCAAGCTTTCATCCTCTGATTTTGTAGCCGAAGCTAATCTCCTTAACTCCGATAATCCAATTGGACAGTTTTACTACGACGTTACGATCTCTTGTCTTGCCTCAGACAAGGTATGGGCCGTAGCCAATCCCGATAAACCATCCGTGCTTATCCAGAAATCAAAACATATTGCTCCGGAGAAAAGTGAAAAGACAACTGTATCAGATTCTGACTCCAGGATTAATTACACTCAGACCACTGTAAGAACGTAAATGATATCAAGATCGCCGCATAATCTTTATGCGGCGATTTATTTGGCAATATGTGCAAAATATACACATATTTTCAAGCAGTTTATACAATTTTCTTCAAATTCTCTAAATGTTCATAAAATCGTAACACTTTCTTTAATTAATAGTGATATAATGTTTATACATTAGAAAATAAATAACAAACCAGGAAAAAATATTAATAATAATTTATTTATGGAGGAATGAACATTATGAGAAAATCACTTTTCAGCAGAGCAAAAGCTTCTGTTGTAAGCATGGCTCTTGCAGTAACGACAATTCCCGCCTGTCTTGCGCCAGCAGCCGCAAATGCTGTTGTCAACACCGATTTGAAGCTCACATCACAAAAAACAGCAGGAAATGCAATGTCGGTTGATTCTGTAATCAAGGGAACGGTGCCTGAAAACGGTGCAAAAACTATTTCGTTTACCATTGAAACCGAATATGATCAGAAATTCACCTATGGACTGGGCGTAGAGCTGAACAAATCCCCTTACTGGACTGAACATAATTCTAAAGGCGATTGGGATGCAAAGGGCAGCGGATTTGAGGTTTCACTCAAAAAGGGCAGCAACACTATTACCGTCGACCTAAGCGACCTTGATCTTAAATCCGGCGGAAACTATGAATTCAGATGCTACTATTCAAGCCATTATCAGGCTTCTGCCGGGGATATGGTAGAGAACGAGGTAACGCTTACGGGAGTTGAGTTCGATGCAAGTACAATAACACTTGATCCCGACCCGAATCCAGATCCTGATCCGCCCAATCCCAGTATTGAACCACATAACAGACAGAGCGGCGATTGGAGTTTTAAGGATAACAAGGACGGTACGGCTACCATTACATCTACGGTCACAAGACAGCTTGATGAGCTTGATATACTTCTCACAAGGGGCTACGATGAGGATTACTACGCTCTTCACCCCGATGAATTTACTGAGGACGCTCCTATAAACAGCCATAAATTTACTTATGCCGATTTCGGTCTTACAAATGTGGAAAATATTATTGTTGAGTCTCTTACTGTTACTGTTGAATCAGATGCAGCATTTGACCAATTTATGTACGGCGGCGGTATGAATGTTAAACAAGGTTCAGACGCCGATACTGAATACGCAAAGCGTTTAGCAGAGCTCGAGGGCAAGGAAGGTGCCGGATACTGGTACAATGACATGGGCAAGGAGCAACTTGAGGATTTCGTGGCGCAGGGCGTTAAATTCCTTATCGACGACATTGGTACGGGAACCACCCTTGAAGGCGCTGGAACATATATTGAAGCATATTGGGAACCTCCTAAAAGCGTTCAGGAATGCATGGCTACCCGTCTTACAGATGCCGTTTCTTTTCAGTTCTGGTACGGTTCCGCCGCTGAAACTGAAGAATATACAGAGTTAGATACATGTACCATTACAAGTGCGGCTCTTACTTACACTATTCAGAGAACAGTTCCCTATACAGGAACACTTTCAGCTGCTATAGATCAAATTTTATCTCATGCTGATACTAAAGCAAACAGCGTTGAGATCCCTTATGCAGATCTTAAACTTCAAGAGGATATGGACGTTTATGCCATTAAATTTGAAGTAATTGCCGAAACTGACATTGAAAAGTTCGTTTATGGCATAGGTACAGGAACCCTTGACAAGGAATCTGATTACTGGTTCCAGGAAGACGGAAACTATGTTGTTTTAAATGCTGGACAGACCGCAGAGGTTATGTGGATAGTTCCTGCTGAAGCAGCCGGCTCAAACTCTGCAACTAACCTTATAAATCCTGACGGAAATATCTATATCGGATATTACTACGGCGCTCCTGATTCAGTTAAGGTAAGCAATGTAGAAGTTTACTATGAACAGCCCAAAACGATGACTACGACCACTACTACTTCTACTACTACCACAACATCCACTTCAACTTCTACCTCCACAACAACGACAACAACTACTACCACAACGACTACTTCTACTACATCCACAACGACTACTACAGCCCCTCCGAAACCTGTAAAGATAAAATGGGGCGATGCAAACTGCAATGATGAAGTTCGGCTTAATGATGCAGTTCTTATAATGCAGAGCCTTGGAAATCCTGATTTATACGGAATTAACGGAACAGAGTCTTCACATATTACAGAACAGGGGATATTAAACGGCGATGTTTACGATAACGGTACAGGTCTTACTAACCAGGACGCTCTCCAGATTCAGAAATATCTTATCCACTTGATCAACACATTGGATCCATTTGCCGAAGAATAACATAAACAGTTATAAATTAAAACTAAAAAAGGATGCTTATGCATCCTTTTTTTGCGTTTTATCTAAGTTTTCATCAAAAAACAAACAAAATTTCTTCATGGCAATTTGCACAACATTCGTGTTATTTCTTTATTTTATGACCCAAATATGGTATAATTAATTTTGTCTTTGGACAGACAAATATACATTTTGTCCTAAAAGAGTCTAAAGACAAAAAACTTAATAGGAGGAATTTTTCTTGAAACCACGCAAACTCTTAGCAACTGCTCTTTCTTTAGCACTGCTCATCTGCCCGCATTCTGCCGTAAATACTCATTCGGCAAAAGCTGAATTCACCGCCGCATCCGTTGTTTCCCATGAGACTTCCTTAACAGACACCATTGAAGTCAAAACAGAATCGTTTGATTCCACAGCTGCAATAGCTCCAATCGCCGTTCAACCTACGGTAACTTCCACGACTGCCGTTAAAACCGCTGTCACAACAAAGGCAAGTAAATCTACAACAAAAACCTCTGCATCTTCCACTAAAACTACAACAAAATCCACATCTAAATTAAAAACAACAACTACTACAACTACAACAACTACAACAACTATTACTACTACCGAACCACCACATATGCTGGGAGATATAAATAATGACAAAATAATAACAGGTTCGGACGCAACTTTAGCTTTACACGAATATACCCTTCTTTCAAGCGGAATGCCAGGTGATTTGTCTATGGCACAAAAGATTGCCTGCGATATTAACAAGGACGGAATAATAACCGGAACTGATGCAACGCTTCTTCTGCGCTATTATACATACTTGTCCTCCAATGGTGTTCTGCTGCTTGAGGATTATCTGAAATACGGCCCGATCGACATTCGTCCGCCTAAAACAACAACAATTACTATTACTACCACTACTACTACTTCCACTTCTTCATCAACTGAAAGTACCACCACATCTTCCACAATCTCAACTACGACTTCCAGCGATCCCGGTAAAGTTCAGTCGATTACACTTGACAAATACGAAATCACCCTAAACGTAGGCGAAGGCGGTATTTCTTATGTGACTATGCTGCCGGTAACTGCACCTGACAAAAGAGAAAAATGGTTCAGCACCGATCCGAAAATCGCATCTGTGGACAACGAGGGCTGGATCGTGGGAAATTCTCCCGGAGAATGCACTATTACCGTTCAGAGTGTAAATAATCCCGATGTTATGGCAAGAATTAAAGTCACAGTTCTCGACAACAATGTAAGTGAAATACAATTAACAACATATGAAGTTACGATGGGAATAGGTCATGAAATAATGCCAATTGTCACAATGCTGCCGGCAAATACGCCCGATAAGCGTGAGATCTGGACAAGCAGTAACGAAAAAATTGCAACTGTACAGCCAGACGGAATGATCAAGGGTGTTTCTCCCGGTGAATGTATTATTACTGTTCAGAGTGCTGCTAACCCTAAAGTCAAGGCGGAAGTTAAAGTTATTATTACAGACAACCGAGTTAATAAAATTGAATTGGATTTTTATGAAGTGACGATAAGAGTCGGTTTTGGCGATATGCCCCTCGTAACCATGCTTCCGAAGGATGCCCCCGATAAATCAGAAATCTGGACAAGCAGCAATAAATCTGTTGCAACGGTCAACTTTGAGGGCTGGATCATGGGAATCGCTCCCGGAGAATGTGTAATTACCGTGCAGAGCGCCGCAAATCCCGATATAAAGGCGGAAGTTAAGGTTACCGTAATTGAATAAAAAGAATAAAAATTCCGTACCGAAGTGATTCTCGGTACGGTTTTTTTATTTATATAACGATTGATCACTGACCAAACTGGCTTTCATGACGTGTGAAGAAATCAGTTCTGGGAGGCAGGAATTTCAGTTCATGCTTTTCTTTGGTAAAGTATCCAAGGGGTTCAAAAATTGTCTCCCAAGACCATATCCGCTCATCGACCTGCAAATATTCACGCAGCTTTTCTGTACCGAAAGGAGCCATAGGATGCAGAAGAACAGCGGCGATTCTGATGATATAAAATAAGTTTGCAAGAGCCTGCTCAAGAACCTCCCTATCGGTATATTCCCCGGTCAGGGTTCTTGCCATATACTTGCTTCCGTTTCTGATATAACTGTCGAGAACATAGGTGCACTGATGAAATGAGAACTTTGACATATGACGTTCATATTCCAGAACGGCCTTTTTGGCATCTGCCATAAAGATTTCCTCAGGCATCTTATCGGGGAGAATTCCGCCCAATTCTTTCTGAGTGGTATAGAATGCCGTTCGTATCATTCTGTTATACACGTTAGACAGCAGCAGTCCGTCCTTTACAACAGGATCGGCATCATCATCCGCCGCATCGGGATTATATGGCTTTGGCATAAAGCTTACCGAACGCTGACCAAGCCCCAAACCAAGCCAGTGCATACGCAGCTGTTCCGGTGTGTAATGATCGAGAAGTTCGTCAGCCATTGGCGGCTTAACCGCACCGGAGCTTGACGCTTTCTTATCCAGGAACAAAATATGATGATTTGCCACGATCACAGGCATCTGAAGTTCGCCGTCAGCCGGAAAAGCTGTTTTTTCATCGCTTTGCTGCTGAGCCATCCACATTGCTGGTTCGGCAATTCCGTAGAAGTAAATATTATCCTGTCCTATAAACTGATAAACCGTTGATTCTTTGCTGCACCAGTATTTCTTCCAGTCATCGGGGTTCTGTCCGGACTGCTCCAGATAAGTCTGCGTAAACGAAATAGGCGCCCAGAGCGATTCAGGCCATACCCACACGGTAAGCGGATCTTCCCCCTCTAAAACAGGCGCAGGAACTCCCCACTCGATGTTTCCCGTCAAGCGAAAAGGTACCAAAGTTTTTCCGGTACGATAACGGATACCGTTCTCTGTAAGAATGCGGCAGGCTTCATCGCAGTCTGCAAGATTACCGAATTCAACGGTAAACGAGGGCTTTTTCTTCTCCTCAAGGTATTCATGTTCTGGCATGGAACCTCTAAGTTCCAGGTACTTTTCCTCAAATTCACGTTTAATATAGATAGACGGCGCTTTGAGAAACTCATCAATTGTTTTCCACACTACGGGACGGACGTCCTTGCGCTTTTTCAGTTCCTCCACCCAGCTTTTCATCAGCTGCTCATAGTCTCTGAGTCGGAAATACCAGTTGGTAACTGGTTTCATTACGGGAGTTTCCCCAGTAAGAGTGCTGACGGGATTCAGTAGATTTTCAGGCATATACTGGTGTCCCAGATCGCATTCATCTGCATATCCCTTTTCAGATGTACATCCCTCTACAGGACATTTTCCGACTACCTGTCGTCCGTTAAGGAAAACGCCTGCCTTTTCGTCAAAAAACTGCATTGTGCTGATCTTATCCAACTGGCCTTTTTTGTACAGAGAACTGATAAACCAATCCGTCACCTCTGCATGAATCTTTTTTGAACGTTCCAGTCCGGATGCGGCAAAAAGATTCGGTGAAATACCATAAGCGTCCAGTGTAGCTTTCTGCTTATTATGATTGCTTTCAACAAATTCCTCAAGAGTTCCCTGAAATTCGCCCTTTTCTGCTTTCACACGCCAGCCCTCGGCTATAGGTGAACCGTAGCAGTCTGTACCGCTGACAAAAATAACGTTTTCCCTGCCTATCCTGTCACGGAGAAAACGGGCGTAGGTATCTGCAAAAACCAGCATTCCCCCTACATGACCAAAATGCAGTTCCTTATTTCCATAGGGCATGCCTCCGGTCACTACTGCACGCTTTGGAAATTCAGGACGCGGTATCTCAAAGGGCTTGGTTTTATTGCCCTCTTTATTTCTTGCCATATTTTCAAGACCTTTCTTTAGAATTCATCATTTTTTCAAGCCTTGCTCTGACTATTTCTTCGCCCAGAACATGGCTTACTTCATGTATATCAGGCGCATTGGCACGGCCTGTAAGCGCTATTCGCAGCATATTCGTGATATGCACGATACTTCCCTTATACTGCTCCGGATTCTTCTTATAATCCTTTGGTTTCACGGCAAATCCAAGCTCGTCAGTAATTGTCTTAACCTTTTCAAACCATATAGACGACTCGTCAGAATGGTCGTAGCTTTCCAGATACTTTGCAAAGAAAAGTTCTCTTACCGTTTCATCGCATTCCTCCGGCATATTATCGACAGCGGTGAAAGTCTCGTCGTAATAAAAGCTCATGAAATCGCAGGCCTGCTTCCATGTCTCAAGATCCTTTCTCGGCTTGTTTCCGCCCTTTCCTACGTTCAGGGCGGCAATTGTTCTCTCAGGATATTTTTTAATAAGTCCGGCAAATTCAAGATTATATTCCTCACACCAGTTCAGCCAGCCCTTATATACATCCTCTGCTTTCATTCTGCCGATAACATCCTTGGAGATATTTTTCAGCTTGTCCAGATCAACAAGAGCGCCCGAAACAGACATTTTCTCCAAAGAATAAGGAAAATCTTTGTAATCGGCTTCGGGATTTGCAATCCGCCATTCCTCAAAATTTGAATTAAGAACTGTCAGCAGAAATTCCCATATTGCATCGGGACTGATTCCCTCCTGCTGATAATATGACAGAGCAAGTTCAGGATCTTTTCTCTTTGAAAGCTTGCGCTTTCCTGTTCCCTCCATTTTCATAAGTGTAGCAGTATGGCAGTATATCGGCATTTCCCAGCCAAGAGCATTGAAAAGCTCAACATGCATGGGCAGCGAAGAGAGCCACTCCTCGCCTCTTATAACATGCGTAGAGCGCATAAGATGATCGTCAATAACATGTGCAAAATGATATGTGGGAATCCCGTCGCTTTTCAGAAGAACAAAATCCATATTGTTTCTGGGCATTTCCAGCTTTCCTCTTACGGCGTCCTCAACTGCAATATATTCATCGGTCTGAACGCCTCTGTACCGTAGAACCCATTCCATGTGTTCACTGATATTCTTTTTCACCTGATCTATGGTAAAATCACGGCATACGGCATACTCACCGTAAATTCCAGGATTTTCCTTATCGGCCGTCTGCTTCTCCCGAATAGAGTCAATCTCCTCAGCCGTCAGGAAACAGGGATATGCCAGCCCACGCTGAACAAGATGTTTTGCAAAAACATGATAAATCGCCTCGCGCTGTCTCTGGCGGTATGGACCGTAGCTTCCGCTGTTACCATCTGAAACAGCCCCCTCGTCAAATCTCACGCCGAAATAGTTCATGGCGTTAATAACGGTGTCAACGGCTCCTTCAACCTCACGCTTATTGTCAGTATCCTCGATACGAAGATAAAAAACACCGCCGGACTGATGAGCCAGCCTCTCACCGATAAGCGCATTATAGAGATTTCCAAGATGAACAAATCCAGTAGGACTGGGGCCTATACGGGTAACACAGGCTCCAGCAGGAAGAGCTCTCTCAGGGAAAAGCTTTTCCATATCTTCAGGATCTTGAGTAACATCGGGGAAAAGCAGATTTGCCAGTGCATTATAATCCATTTTTATCATCCTTATTATCAGATCTGTCCGAAAACTCAAAAAAACTCCGGGGGTTATCGAAAAGATCTATTATTATTGTTTTTAGGGCATCTCTAAAAAACCTGTTTCGGCAAGAAAATCGGAAAGGGTTTTTAGAGATGTCCTTTATAAATTATATCATAATACAGGGACTTTGTCAATATTCTACATGGCTTTATGAGCATGCTTGTTATCCGTAAATTTTTCGGAGAATTTTAAATAAGATTTTTGTACAGCTTAAACAGGTAATATTTTTATGAACGGTTACAGCATTTATTATCGCTGAGATAGACGTTTGGAGGGCTTTTATTCCGTGAGCAATGCAGAAATGGAAATTGTGGGCTTTTCTCCGAATGATTTCGGAATATTCAGCATTAATTCTCTCACGGATAAACCTGTACATCGTGGTGCATGCAACAAGGCTCATCAAGCTGTTCTGCTTTATACGGCAGGAAAACAGTTGTTTTTCGGTGTGTATAAACGAAAAGAGCCATGTAATGGAACTTGAGAGTTCGGATTACATGACTCTTTTTAATTATTATTTCGTTGTTATTGGTGAATCTGAATAAATATCTCCGATTACACGGTCATAGGTAAGCTCGTCAAGCTCTTTAATGTGCTCGATCTCAGGATCAAAGGCAGATGAGTAAATAGGCAGTTCCTTCATGTAATTAAACATTTTTTCAATGAATGCATCACGGGGAGCATCAATTATATCAAGCAACACATAAGGTACATAAAAGAATGAGAATTTGCCATCGGGAATTTTTGAAAGATCGGCGTCATAATTGCTCCAGAAGAAGCAGGTCTGCTCATAGAGAAGACTCTCCCTGTCGCCTTCAAGATCAATATCGTTGTATACGCTGGTCTCGTTTCTCAGTGACGGAAAGTGATCTCCAACAAAGAACACCAAAGTAGGTTCCTCAATATCTTCAAGCTGTTTGAGGAATACTTCAAGAGCATCATTTGAATGCTGGATCCACTGGAGATAGTTACCGAATTCATCGTCAGGATCTTCGCCCAGATTGTATGGCTGGTGATTCTGCATAGTTGTCGTATGTATATACATAGGCTCATCTGAGTTTTTGAGCAGATCAAGCAGCTGATTATAGATTGTGGCATCTTCCACATATGTGCCGTAATGACCGACGTCAACAGTGAAATCAGACTCTCCGGTATCGTCGTCATGGAAGAGAAGGTTTTTGAATCCGAACAGCGGATATGTGTTTTTTCTTCCGTAGAAAGTTGACTGGAATGGATGAACATATGCCGTGTTATATCCCCAGCTGTTATAATACTGAGCCATAGCAGGCAGATCATGATTTTTGTTTAGATCCCTCTGCGGCATATTGGGATCGTTCAGCCCCTTGACAGGGAGACCGAACATCAGCTCAAATTCCGCACGGACAGTCCAGCTCGCAAAGGTTGGAGTAATGATCTTCCTGCTTTCGCCGGCTTCGCAGGCTTCGTCAAATTTTTTGTACACATTGCCGTCAATATCGTCTTTCAGTTCATCGAATACACGGAAATCCGCAAAGGATTCACTCATTATAACGATAACGTTAGGTTTTTGTCCACCGTGGAAATTTCCCTCAGCAATAACCTGAACATCATCTAAAATATCCTTTGTTTGTTCTTTGCCGTAATCTTCAGGTTTTTTCAGCCTGTGTTCCCAATCTTCCGAGAGTGTCTGAAGAAGAAAGCCGATAAATCCATTTTTATCAAATTTTTTATTAATAATACTCTGCCGGCTTGACGAGTATGTGGTGTCAATGGCGAAAGCCGAATAAACAGAATTGTAGAAAAACGGCATCATAACAAATCCGAATCCGCAGAATACAAAAACTGCTCCTGTCACCGCTCTTGGAATTACTTTCCATTTAACTTTAGGATTCAGAAAGAATATCAGTGCAATGAACGCAACAGCGATCAGGTAGCACAGAACAAGATCCCATGTGATTTTTATGTAAGCAAAGGACGTAAGGCTTTTTACACTGCGGACAAGCTTCATGTCTGATATTATCAGGTGGTTTCCGTTTGTGTTGTACTTAAACCGCTCTGTGGTGCTCAGTGCAAGAAAAATAAAGCTTTCGATCAGTACAGCGATCCAGCCTGTTCTGAAAATTGCCATAAAAAATGCAAAGATCAGGTATGTTATAGCCAGCCCGAAAAGCATGGGACCGAAATGATGTCCCCACATATCAAAATAATGTAAAACGCTCTTGCTCTGGATTATTTCTGCCATTGACAAGATAAATAAAGGAAAAATTATAAGAAGGGTTATATTCTGCTTAGCGAATTTCTCTGTGTTTTCTGCTCGCTTCTGATTAAATTTTACGAGCTTCTGAAATTTTATTTTTTTGTCAGGCTCGGATATTTCTTTTGATTTTTCGGAAATATTCGTCATTTTGACTTTAGTCTTAGGAGTCTGTTTCTGTTTGATTGACTTATCAGCCATTTATTATCATCCCTCTTTAATCTAATGGTTACTATGGTTAACGAACTTTTGCTAACTATTATTTTATATTTATCTCTAAAAACTTTAGTTAGTATTTATAATATATCACAAAATAATGTAAAGTTCAAGCCTTCTAAAAAAATATCACAATTTTGTAATTATTTTCGGCGTATTAGTAATAGTATACTGAGAAACAGAGTTTGTTTTGTGCAGAATTAATATATTTTTTCTTTAAATTACCATTCCGCCGTTGACTGCAAGAACCTGTCCCGTAATGTATTCGGCTTGATCTGAGGCCAAAAATGCAGCGGCATCGGCAATGTGACGGGGTTCACCGAAAATCCTCAAGGGTATTTCCTCACGGATGAGATCAAGATCTTCTTTAGAAAAACGGCTGTTCATTTCTGTCATTATAAATCCGGGAGCAATACAGTTCACTCTTATTCCCGAAGGAGCAGTCTCTTTGGCAAGCGCTTTTGTAAATCCGATTATTCCGGCCTTTGACGCTGAATAATCCGTTTCGCATGAAGCTCCGCATTGACCCCATACAGAGGAAATGTTTATAATACATCCGGATTTCCGGTTTATCATAGACGGGAGAACGGCACGCGAGCAGTTCATTGTTCCCCAGAGATTTACATCCATAATTTTTCGTGCTTTCTGCGGTGAAATCCTGTGAAAAAGATCTATTTCCGATATACCGGCGTTATTTATAAGAAGATCTATTTTTCCAGCTTGTTCAATAGCGGAAGCGGTTTCTTCACAATCGGAAATATCAAAGCCCAGAGCAGTTCCATGCAGTTCTTCTGCAAGAGCCGCCGCCTTTTCCTGTGAATGCAAATAACTGATGATTATGTTGTATCCGTCGTCGGCAAGACGCCGGCATATAGCTTCTCCTATACCGCCTGTACCGCCTGTTACGAGTGCAGTCGTGTTCATAATATTCCTCCTTTTTATGCTCATACGATTATACCATATTTTTAAAGAAAAATCCAGTGGAAATACTTGAAAAAACAATAAAAATGTGATATAATAATTTGTATGTTTTGGTGGGGAGGATGATTTTATGGATCAGAAAAAAATTGATCGTATAAATGAGCTTGCACGAAAGTCAAAGAGCGTAGGACTGACTGAGTCTGAGAAGAAAGAACAGACCGCTCTGCGTAACGAGTACAGAATGGCTGTTACAGGAAATCTTGCAGCTCAGCTCAGTAATACATACGTCATGACCCCTGACGGAAAAAAGCGAAAATTTGGAGAAAATAGGTGATTCTATGACTAACGGGGATCTTTTTTCAATAGCTGTTAAGGCTGCCGGAAATTCCTATAGCCCTTATTCGGGTTTTCGTGTGGGAGCTGCGCTGCTTTCTGCTGACGGACGTATTTTTACAGGCTGCAACATTGAAAACGCTTCCTTTTCTCTTGCTAACTGCGCCGAAAGGACTGCGCTTTTTAAGGCGGTATCGGAGGGGAGCAGGGATTTCAGAGCTATTGCCGTTGCCGGCAGTTCTGACGGTGATTTTTCAAAAAGATGCGTTCCATGCGGAGCCTGTTTACAGGTGCTGGGGGAATTCTGCGGTGATAATTTTGCAGTAATTCTTTCTGACGGCTGGTTCAGATTGGCGGATTTTCTGCCGATGCGCTTTGATGGAAATAAAATAAAGGAGAAATTATGTTAAAGGAAAAAATAGAAAAACATCTTCTTGAAGTGCAGAAGCCGTCGCGGTATATCGGCGGCGAGGTTGGCAGCATTATTAAGGACGCTTCAAAAATTGACGTGCGGTTTGCCTTCTGCTTTCCGGATACATACGATATAGGAATGTCCCATCTTGGCATGAAGATTCTCTATTCACTCATCAACGAGCGTGAGAATTACTGGTGCGAACGATGCTTTGCACCCTCTGAGGATTTTGAGGCAGTAATGCGTGAAAATGATATTCCTTTATATGCTCTTGAAAGTCTGGATCCCATAAAGGATTTTGATTTTATCGGATTTACCATGCAGTACGAGCTTTCTTATACCAACGTATTAAATATGCTTGATCTTGCCGGAATTCCAGTATTCGCTGCCGAAAGAGGAGATACGCTGACCCAGATAGTCTGTGCTGGAGGTCCGTGTGTGTGCAATCCGGAGCCTCTTGCAGATTTCTTTGATCTTTTCATTCTCGGAGAGGGCGAGGAAGTCAATTTGGAACTTATGGAGCTTTACCTGAAAATGAAGCGGCAGGGGGCGTCGAAACGAGAGTTTCTTGTTGAAGCCGCTCATATTGAGGGGATATATGTTCCGTCGCTGTATGAATTTAATTATAATGAAGACGGTACTATTAAAAATGTAAGTCCGCTGGAGGAGGCCCCTGCTGTGATCCGCAAACGGATTATCAGGGATTTTGATAAGGCGTATTATCCTGACAATTTTGTCGTTCCGTTTACTGAAATCGTTCATGACCGAGCTTCGGTGGAGGTTCTCAGGGGATGTATCCGCGGCTGTCGTTTCTGTCAGGCAGGCTTTATTTACCGTCCTTTCCGTGAGAAAAATCCGGACACGGTCTGCCGTGAAACAAAGTCTCTCTGCGAGAATACAGGATATGACGAGGTATCTCTCGTATCGTTAAGCACCAGCGATCATTCCCGGATTGACGAGATGCTTTCAAAGCTTATTGATTATACTGCGGCGGAAAAAATCAATCTTTCATTACCGTCTCTCCGTGTGGACAACTTTTCGGAGTCTCTTTTAGAAAAGATCAAAAGAGTGCGCAAAAGCGGTCTGACTTTTGCTGCCGAAGGAGGAACTCAGCGGCTTCGTGACGTCATCAATAAAAACGTCAGCGAGGAAGAAATAATGAATACCTGCCGCATAGCCTTTGAGGGGGGATATACGGCGGTAAAGCTTTACTTCATGATGGGACTGCCTACGGAAACCGACGAAGATATTGTGGGAATTGCCGATCTGGCTCAGCGAATTGTCGATCTTTTTTACAGCATTGAAAATCGTCCCAAAGGAAAGAGCGTTCAGGTGTCCATCAGCGTAGCTACTTTTGTTCCTAAGCCGTTTACGCCGTTTCAATTTGAGCCGCAGGATACCCGTGAGATGATCGAGCATAAGCAGCAACTTCTTATGGATTCCATAAAGACCAAAAAAATAAAGGTTAGCTACCACGATCCCAATGTAAGTATGCTGGAGGTAATTCTTGCAAAAGGAGACAGAAGGCTGTGCAGGGCTGTATACACTGCTTGGAGGAAAGGCTGCAAATTTGACAGCTGGGATGAATATTTCTGTTTCGGCAAGTGGATGGAAGCCTTTGAAGAATGCGGAATTGATCCTGCATTTTATGCAAACAGGCGGTTCGGATATGATGAGATACTTCCGTGGGATCATCTTGATTACTATATTTCTAAGGACTTTTTTATAAGGGAGAACAAAACCGCTCACGGTGCAGTTACTACTCCGAACTGCCGTATTAAATGCTCCGGATGCGGCGTGACGGTAAGAACAGGAGGAAGATGCTTTGAATAGGGTGAGAGCAGTTTTTGAAAAAAAGGGACGTGCAAAATACATTTCCCACCTTGATCTTAACAGATGCATGCTGAGAATCTTCCGCCGTTCCGGTCTGCCGATATGGTATACGGAGGGATTTAATCCTCATCCCTACTATTCTTTTGCGCTGGCTTTGTCTCTGGGATATGAAAGCTGCTGCGAAATTCTCGATTTTAATATTACCGATGATAATATGCCTATGGATGAGATACGGGACGGACTAAACCGCGTTATGCCGGAGGGAATGAGAATTGTTTCGGTACAGCCTCAGAAATTGAAGATAACTGAGATTGCTAAGGCGGAGTATTCCTTTTCGCTGGCGGCAGGAGCCCCTGGGACGCTTCTTGCCGATGTGGAAAAACTTCTTTCCTCAGAGGAAATTCTTATTGAAAAGAAAACAAAGCGCGGCTTTAAGACTGTGGATATCAAGCCTGATATAGAGCTTGTAAAATGTGAAAAGACAGCCGGAGCAGTGAATATTATCATGCGTCTGCCTGCCGGAACGCAGACAAATTATAATCCGGCTCTCTTTTTCGATGCTCTGAAGAACTCCGGGTCACAGCCGTTCTATGCGGAAAAAATATGCAGGACGGGAATTCTCTGCAAAAATAATGAAATTTTTTCATAAAAACACTTGCATTTTTTTATGAAATGTGTTATGATATAAAAGCATTTGAAATCCGTCTGCCGTTTTTGCGTACAGATGAGAGTTAATGCCGAAAGACATTAAATCGGACAGTCCGCTGCCTGAATCTGCGGTAATTCCGCGGAATGCGTAATGTTATCTTTTATTTTCTGTGGCTGCGCTATGCTGAAGCGCGATTGCAGAACAGGTAAGAATGTTCGGAAATTTTAGGAGGAAATTAAAATGGATGCACTCAAATTAATCAGCGAATCAAGCATGAAGGAAAATGTTCCGCAGTTCAACGTTGGTGATACCGTAAAGGTTCACGTTCAGATCAAGGAAGGCGACAAGAGCCGTATTCAGGTATTTGAGGGAACTGTTATCGCAAAGAAGCACGGAGGAATCAGCGAAACATTTACTGTAAGACGTGTAGCTCACGGCTGCGGAATTGAAAGGGTATTCCCGCTTCACTCTCCTGTTGTTGACAAGGTAGAGGTTGTAAGACACGGTAAGGTTCGCAGAGCGAAGCTTTACTATCTCAGAGACAGAGTCGGTAAGGCTGCTAAGGTTAAGGAACAGATCCGCTGAGCGGATGCATACGGAATTTGGCCGGTATATATACCGGCTGAATCCGTTTTCTTCTTTAAACCAAAAAAATTATCGCTGTCTCCTGCTGACATACTGTGTGTTATTTTCAGTCATATTGTCTGTATCGGTATGTCTGACGTAATACTGTACAGTCGTTACAGAGACAGTTTTTTTATAACTGCGCCGTTTTTGCCTGTATGTAAATCAGCTGCAAAAGACGGTAATATACAGGGAGGATTATCATGAACGAAAACAAAGAGCTTGAAGCAGAAAATGATGCGGATGTTTCTGAAGCTGAACCGGAAACAGAAAATCCGGAAGAGCCGGAGGCAGAATTTATAACGGAACAGGATGACTCAGGAAATACGGGCAGCAAATTTGTAAGAGACTTAATGGAGATTGTGGAATCAACTATGGTGACTATATTTGTCATCATGCTGGTATTTACTTATCTTCTTCACCCTGTAAACGTCAAGGGGGAGTCAATGCAGCCTACTCTCATGAATTCAGACAGGATACTTATGACAACCGTTTATTTTAATCTTGAATATGGAGATATAGTAATTGTTGACAATGACATGGCTTATGATCTGGACGAAAACGGTGAGGCTGTTCCGGTTAATATTGACGGAAAGCAGCTTAAAGAGTGTATAATCAAGCGTATTATAGCAACCGGCGGTCAGACAGTCGATATTCGTGACGGTAAGCTCTATATTGACGGCAAGGTGCTTGACGAGCCGTATGTTGCATCAGGTGCACAAACTTATGTTCTTAATGCTTTTAGTAATAAATATCCTATTAAAATTCCGGACGGTTACTATTTTGTAATGGGAGATAACCGCGAGCATTCTTCGGACAGCCGCCATTCCGACGTCGGACTTATTAAAAAGTCTCAGATATACGGAAAGGCTCTTGTCAGGTATTCTCCGCTCAGTGAATTTAAGCTTCTTGGGAATACCGAAAAGGAATCGGCAAACTGATAAATGAAAAGAAAAAAATCACTTCCAAAGCCCCTGGAGACTTTATGCGGATTTATTGAAATGCTGCTGATAACTCTGCTTGCCGTATGTCTGGTATTTACTTATTTGCTGAGGATAGCAGAGGTCAGCGGCGATTCCATGAGCGCTACTCTTGAATCGGGAGATAAAGTTATAATGACCTCTTTCTGCAATAATCCGAAGCAGGGAGATATTGTGGTATTTTATGCTTCCGGAGCAGTTACATTTGATGACAGCGGCGGACTTGTAATATCCGTCGGACTGAGGCGCAGCCTTATGAAGCGGGTTATTGCCGCAGAGGGACAGACAGTGGATTTTGATTTTGAACGAGGCATTGTCTATGTTGACGGCAAAGAACTGAACGAGCCGTATATCAGCGGACTTACGCACAGCGATCAGGGGGCGTTTACTGGGAAATATCCTATTAAAGTGCCGGAGGGCTATGTATTTGTCATGGGTGACAACAGGCGTGCGTCTATCGACAGCCGTGCCAAGGAAATAGGGTTTGTTCCGGTTGACGATATAATAGGAAAGGTGATATTCCGGTTTTCTCCTTTCGGAATAATCGGCTGATATATTAAACGCTGCAGCGTTTTGTTATAAATAAGGAGGTTCATGTGGACAATACAGATATGAAGCAGATTCAGTGGTTTCCCGGTCATATGGCGAAAACAAGACGCCTGATAACGTCGAATCTGAAGCTGGTTGACGCAGTTGCGGAGATTGTTGATGCAAGAGCGCCGATGAGCAGCAGGAATCCCGAAATGGACTTGCTTACTAAAGGTAAGCCGCGTCTGGTGATCTTGAATAAGTGTGATCTTGCAGATGAAAAGGCAACTCAGAGTTGGATAAATTATTTTAAAAACAATGGCGCAGAGGCGGTAGCTGTTGACTGCAAATCAGGCAGAGGCGTGAAAAATATTCTGCCTGCCGTAAAAAATAAGGTTTTGGCGGAGCTTATGGAAAAGCGCGAACGAAACGGAATGGCCGGAGCCGCCGTAAGGCTTATGTTAGTGGGAATTCCGAATGTAGGCAAATCTACCGTCATTAACAGACTGTCTGGAGCAAAGCATGCCAAGGCGGAGGATCGTCCCGGAGTGACGCGCACAAAGCAGTGGGTAAAGCTGGATAAGAGCACTGAGCTTCTGGATATGCCCGGTGTTTTGTGGCCTAAGTTTGAGGATCAGGATATTGCGGTGCGCCTTGCATTTACAGGAGCCATCAGCGATGATATTCTTGATATTGAAACGCTGGCAGCAAAGCTTTTGTCTTTCCTCAGCGACGGGTATCCGGATTCCCTGCGCATGCGTTATAAGGTTGAGCCGGAAAAAGGAATGACAGGTTTTGAGCTTCTTGAAGCTGTGGGAAAAAAGCGTGGGATGATGATACCCGGCGGAGAAGTAAACACTGAGCGTGCGGCTATTATGGTAATAGATGAATTCAGAAGCGGAAAGCTGGGGCGAATAACCCTTGAAATGCCGCAGAAAAGAGAATGACATGGCGAGGATCATACTTCATAAGGAGCTTTTTGAATATGACAGTGAGCTGCGTCGAGAATTCCCTGTCATATGCGGCGTTGACGAAGCCGGACGAGGACCGTTGGCAGGAGATGTTTATGCGGCGGCTGTGATTCTCAAGGACGGCGATCTGATTAATTATCTTAATGACAGTAAAAAGCTTTCTGAAAAACGGCGGGAAGAACTGTATGACGTTATTTGCGAAAGAGCCTTGGCTTTCTCTATTGCCACGGCGTCCGTTGAGGAAATTGACAAGCTGAATATTCTTAACGCCGCAATGCTTGCCATGAAACGGGCCGTTGAGGGATTGAAGATTGTCCCGGATATGGCGCTTATAGACGGAAACCGTCTGCCGGATCTTGACTGTACGGCAAGATTTGTTGTAAAGGGAGATGCTGTTTCCGCTTCGATCTCTGCGGCTTCGATCCTTGCAAAGGTTGCGCGAGACCGTTATATGAAAGAGCTTTCGGAAAAATATCCGCAGTACGCCTTTGAACAGCATAAGGGCTACGGTACAAAGCTTCACTATGAAATACTTGAAAAGTACGGCATATCAGATGTTCATCGGCGCACTTTTCTGAAAAAATTGCTATGACTTCCTGTGAGATGGGAAAGCTGGGCGAGGAAAAGGTCTGTGAGTATTTGTCCGGACAGGGGTACAGAATTGCCGTACGGAATTTTCGGATAAAGGGCGGAGAAATTGATATAATTGCCGAAAACGATTTTTATATTGTATTCGTAGAGGTGAAGACAAGGAAACCGGACAGTGCTGTTACAGGTTTTGAAGCGGTGACAAAGCGAAAAAAAGGACTGATTATTCGAGCGGCGGCAGAATACTGCATCAGACACCCGAGCGGGCTTCAGCCGAGATTTGATATTGCACAAGTAATTGTGGATAGAGGAAAGACGCTCCGGATCGACTATATTGAAAATGCCTTCGACACGACAGGCTATAATTTTATATTCTGAAAGGTGATATTATGTTCTACAACAGTACAAGAAACAGCAATGTTAAGGTAAACAGCGCGGAGGCTATTACTCAGGGAATTTCCGCAGAGGGCGGTCTTTTTGTGCCTGAGAGCATTCCCGAGCTGTCTCTTGAAGAGATAAGAACTGTAGGCAATATGAAATACTCTGACAGAGCGGCCTTTGTTTTTTCAAAGTACCTGACTGATTTTACGGATGCCGAGCTTCATTACTGTACCGATAACGCTTATTCCGTGAAAAATTTTGAGACGGAGAGCATTGCTGAGATTGCACATCTTTTTGACGGAACTTATATGCTGGAACTTTGGCACGGTCCTACCTGTGCGTTTAAGGATATGGCTCTGCAGATTCTTCCTTATTTTCTGACAACCTCTGCAAAGAAGATAAAACTTGATAAGAAGATAGTTATCCTGGTGGCAACTTCAGGCGATACTGGCAAGGCAGCTCTTGAGGGATTCAGGGATGTTGAGGGAACTTCTATTCTTGTTTTTTATCCGGAGGATGGAGTCAGCCCCATGCAGAAGCGTCAGATGCAGACGCAGGAAGGAGAAAACGTCGGAGTATGTGCTATAAAGGGGAATTTTGACGACTGTCAGAACGGCGTTAAGGCAATATTTACCGATAATGACGTGAAAAAGCGACTTAACAATGCAGGTTTTATGTTTTCAAGTGCTAACTCCATAAATTGGGGACGTCTTGTTCCACAGATCGTTTACTACATTTCGTCATATGCAGAGCTTGTAAAGGACGAAGAAATAGAGCTTGGAGACAAGATAAATATTGTTGTTCCCACTGGTAATTTCGGCAATATTCTGGCCGCCTACTATGCAAAGCATATGGGAGTTCCTGTAAATAAGCTTATTTGTGCTTCAAATGTGAACAATGTTCTGACAGATTTTATAAATACCGGTATTTACGACAGAAACCGTCAATTCTATGCAACGGTTTCGCCGTCAATGGATATTCTGATTTCCAGTAACCTGGAAAGACTTCTCTACCTCATGACTGATAAAAACGACGGAATAATAAACGAATGGTTCGGCAGACTGTCCTCGGAGGGCAGATATGAAGTTACGGAGGATGTAAAGGCAAAGCTCAGGGATGAATTTTGGGCCGGCTGCTGCAATGACGAGGAAACAAAGGCGGCGATCCATCGTGTTTATGAGAAGTACTCCTATACCTGCGATACTCATACTGCCGTAGCGGTAAAGGTATATGAAGAATACAGGAATGCTACGGGAGATAATACAAAGACAATTATCGCTTCAACTGCAAGTCCGTATAAGTTCAGTGCCGCAGTTCTTGAGGCTTTGGAGGGGAATTCCTCAGATATGGATGAGTACACAAAAGTTGACCGTATAGCCGAACTTTCTGATATTCCTGTACCGGAGGCTCTTGCTGATCTGAAAAATAAGCCTCAGCGGTTCAGCGATGCTATTGACAAGGCAGATCAGAAGCAGTATGTTCTCAGTACTCTTGGGATCTGATCATGAGTTTATACGTTATTGGAGATCTTCACCTGTGCAAGGGGAATCCCGACAAGACAATGAGTATATTTGGCGGCTGGGAGGATTATCAGGAGCGTATTGAGAGAAATTGGCTTGATACTGTAAATTTCGATGATACGATAGTTCTTGCAGGGGATATTTCCTGGGGTATGTCTTTGCAGGACGCGGCCGAGGATTTCAAATTTATAGACCGTCTGCCGGGGACGAAGATCATTCTTAAAGGTAATCACGATTACTGGTGGACAACTATGAAGAAAATGCAGGATTTTCTTAAAACCGAGGGATTTTCCGCCATTAAGATACTTCATAACAATCACTTCAAATATGGAGAATATGGTATCTGTGGTACACGGGGCTGGGTAAATATTCCCGGTGAGGATCAGGATGAAAAAGTGCTGCGCCGGGAAGTGCAGAGGCTTGAGACGTCTATTAAATCGGCGCTGTCGGAGAACTTGAAACCATTGGTTTTTATGCATTATCCGCCTATATTTGCATCGAATTTTAACTATGATATTTTAGAAATATTGTACCGCTATAATATCGGGGAATGCTACTACGGTCATATTCATGGTCGTTCTGCCCATGATTTATGCATTAAAAACACATATGATGATATAAATTTTCATCTAATTGCTGGTGATTATCTACAATTTGCACCCGAAAAAGTATTGTGATTTATGCAAAATACAGAACTGTAAAAATTTAGTAGAAAAATTTTTTTGAATGTGGTATAATATACCAAGTATGTTATATAATTACATGGAGGATATATAAATGAGCTTAAAATCATCAAACAAAACAGATGTGAATACTACAGAGTTAGTTATTTCAATCGACCCTGAAACATTTGAGGCTGCTGTTGAAAAGGAATATCAGCGTCAGAAGAAAAATATTCAGATCAAGGGATTCCGCAAGGGCAAGGTTTCTAGAAAGCTTGCGGAGAGGGAATTCGGAGAGGGAGCATTCTATGAGGGCGCTATCAATGCACTTGTAGGTCCTGAGATTGATTCTGCTGTTAAGGAAACGGGTATCATTCTCGTTGACAGACCCAGTATTGAAGTGAATTCTATCAATAAGGCAGAGGGTGTTGAGCTTAAAGCAATCTGTATCACAAAGCCTGAAATCGAGATCTCCGACTACAAGGGCATTAAGGCTCCCAAGCAGACAAGTGAGATCACTGACGAGGACATTGAAAAGCAGATTCAGATGATAAGAAAGAAAAATGCCCGTATCGTTTCTGTTGAGGACAGAGCCGCTCAGATGGACGACGAGGTTATAATTGATTTTGAGGGATTCTTCGGAGACGAGGCGTTTGACGGCGGAAAGGGCGAGGATCATCCTCTGCGTCTGGGCAGCGGTCAGTTTATCCCCGGATTTGAAGATCAGATCGTTGGTCACAATATTGGCGACGAGTTTGATGTAAACGTTACTTTCCCTGAAGATTACCAGATGGCTGATTATGCCGGCAAGGCTGCAACCTTTAAGACAAAGCTGAAGGCTATCAGTTATGAAGAGCTTCCGGAGATCAATGACGACCTTGTAAAGGACGCTACAGAGTTTGAGACGGTAGAAGAATACAGAAACGACATCAGGACAAAGCTTGAAGAGGCTGCCGTAAATCAGGCGGAAGCTTCTTTTGAAAATGCTGTCATGACAAAGCTTATTGAAAAGGTTGACGCTCCTATTCCGAATTGTATGTTTGAACATAGGATTGATTCTCTTATTAACAATTTCAATCAGCAGCTCAGTCAGCAGGGCATGGATCTTAAGCTTTATTTCCAGTACACAGGCATGGATATGGACTCGTTTAGAGATACCTATAGGGAGAGAGCAGAGGGCGAGGTTAAGCTTCGTCTTGCGCTTGAAAAGATAGCCGAGCTGGAAGATATAGAGGTATCCGAGGAAGAGATCGATAACGGACTTTCTGAGATTGCTTCCGCTAACAGCATGGACGTTGAAACAGTAAAGAGATTCATTGATGTAAACGAGTACACCAATGATCTTAAGGTTCAGAAAGCTGTTGACCTCGTCAAGGAAAATGCCGTTATCGACAATACCCTTGCTGAGGAAGAAAAGACAGACGCTGAATAATCACAGATAACTATCTTGTCCCACATATCTTGTGGGACAAGTATTTTAAGAAAGGGCAGTGAAATTATGAGCAGTTTAGTACCTTATGTTGTTGAACAGACAAGCCGCGGAGAGCGTTCATACGATATATTCTCACGTCTTCTCAACGACAGAATCATTATGCTTTCGGATCAGGTAAACGACGCTACCGCAAGTCTTGTGGTGGCTCAGCTCCTATATCTTGAGAGTCAGGATACGGAAAAGGATATATCCCTTTATATAAACAGCCCCGGCGGCTCTATAACTTCCGGCATGGCCATTTATGATACCATGCGGTACATCAAGTGTGATGTATCGACTATCTGTATAGGTATGGCTGCTTCAATGGGGGCGTTTCTCCTTGCTGCCGGCGCTAAGGGCAAGCGCTTTGCCCTTCCCAACAGCGAGATAATGATCCATCAGCCTCTTATTTCTGGAGGACTTTCCGGACAGTGCACCGATATAAAGATTCACTCCGATCACCTTGTCAGAACACGTCAGAGAATGAACGAAATGCTTGCAGCAAATACAGGCAAGCCCCTTGAACAGGTTCAGGCCGATACAGAGCGTGATAATTACATGACTGCTCAGGAGGCTATGGAGTACGGACTTATTGATAGAGTGATCGAGAAGAGGTAGGGGATCTGAATGGCAGAAACATTTAAATCATGCAGCTTCTGCGGTAAGGGTGAGAACAGAGTACACAGTATTTTTTCTGCCGGCAATGCAAATATATGCGATGAATGCGTATGCTACTGCTATGAGATGCTCTTCGGTCCAGCACCATCGAAATCACAGAAGAAGTCAGACAAAAACAGTAAAAATCAGTCTTTGTCTGAAATGAAGCTTTTAAAGCCCATTGAAATTAAAGCCTTTCTGGATGAATATGTTATCGGTCAGGATGAGGCGAAAATTTCACTGGCAGTTGCGGTGTATAATCACTATAAAAGAATCCTCAGTCAGGAGCAGCAGGAAAATAACGGAAAGACGACCAACATCGATGATGTTGAACTTCAGAAGAGCAATGTGCTCCTTTTGGGACCTACCGGTGTGGGTAAGACATTTCTTGCCCAGACTCTTGCAAGACTTCTTAATGTGCCTTTTGCTATTGCCGACGCTACTACCATAACCGAGGCAGGTTATGTAGGCGATGATGTGGAAAATGTTCTGGTGCGTTTGTTGCAGGCTGCGGAATATGACGTTGAGGCAGCTCAGCGGGGAATTATCTATATTGACGAAATTGACAAAATCGCAAGAAAATCTGAAAATACATCCCTTACCCGTGATGTAAGCGGCGAGGGAGTTCAGCAGGCGCTTCTTAAAATTATTGAAGGAACCGTGTCAAATGTTCCGCCGAACGGGGGAAGAAAGCACCCGAACCAGGAATGCATTCAGATTAACACAAAAAATATCCTCTTTATCTGCGGAGGAGCCTTTGACGGTCTGGAGAAGCAGATTCAGAAAAGAATCGGTAAGGCGCCTATCGGTTTCGGCGGCGAATTAAAATCTCACAAGGAGGAGATGGACAACATTTTCAAGAAGGTTGTTCCAAAAGACCTTGTAAAATTTGGCATGGTGCCTGAATTTGTAGGAAGACTGCCTGTTATCTCTGTTCTGGAGGAGCTTGATGAGGCATCGTTGGTTCGTATACTTACTGAGCCAAGAAACGCCCTTATTAAACAGTATAAAAAGCTGTTCCAATATGACGATGTAGAACTGGAGATTAAGGATGAGGCTCTCATTGAGATTGCCAGAAAGGCTATATCTCAGAAAACGGGAGCACGAGGTCTTCGTTCGATCCTTGAAAAGATTTTGATGCGCTCTATGTATGCAGTGCCGTCAGACGGAAGTATAGCTAAAGTGACAGTCACTGCCGAGTGTGTGACACATGATGCTGATCCTGTGCTGACGAACAGGAGGAACAAGGCTGTAAGCCTTGCACAATAAACAGATATTTATGATGACCTCAGAAGCGCCGAAAGGTAAATTAGACGGCGCTTCCGAGAATTTTGAACAGATTTGATATGTAAGCTCTGTACCGAAGTACAGAGCTGTTTTTTATGGGCTGATTAGCATCCGCAGCCGCAGTCGTTGTTATTACCGCATCCGCAGTTGTTATCGTTGCCGCATCCACAGCCGCAGCCACCGTTTGCGAAGAGGATAACGAAGAGAAGGATCACCAGAATAAGACACCAATTATTTCCGCAACCAAAATTACACATAAAGAACAACTCCTTAAAAGATGTATTTGAAGCGTTTTTGTTTTCGCTTCATAGTACATAGTATGCTATGGCGAAAAAAGTGTTACAAAAATTTTCCGGATTATTGTTTTCGACTGTTATCGCAGTAGATAAGTGGCATAATATTGAAGTGAGGAGTTAGAAGTTTGAGTTGTGCTAACTCAGTCTCGTAAAACTTCAACATAAATCACCGGATACGGATTTACATCCCTTGTGTAAACGTCGAAAAGAAGCGTCGTACAGAGTAACGTGCGTCGGCGCATGGGAGCGTATATCGGCACCCCGGATTATCGGGGAGAAGGAGAACAGAATGATAAACACAGACAAATTCAATAAGAAGTCAGTAAAGATTATCGAGGATGCGGTGCGTCTGGCGTCTGAGCTGGGGCATACTTATATTGGCAGCGAGCATATTCTGCTGGCAATTGCCTGGGACGGCTCTTCAAAGGCAGCGGATATACTTATTGACAACGGAGCTGCCTATGATGAAATCCGAAGAGCTATAATTGATCTGGTGGGGCAGGGGAGTCCGTCGGTTCTTAATCAGCGTTATTTCACTACAGCTTCACGGCGTATTCTGGAGTCTGCCTGTTCCATTGCCCTCAGCGATAAGAAGAGGCAGGCAGCGCCGGAGCATATACTCGCCGCAATTATGAAAGAATCCTCGTGCAGCGCCTGCACGGTGATCCGTAAATTAGGAGGAGATCAGGCGGGGATATGTCAAGGACTGAATATGATTAATTCACCGGAGGTAATAAGTGAGCTTTATGAATCCTTAAAGCCAAAGGTTTCTCATTTGCCTAATCTGTTCAGATATGGCAGGAACATTACAGATATAGCTACTGTAAAAAAGAATGATCCTCTTATAGGACGCAGCCGCGAGATCGAGCGCGTGATGCAGGTTCTTGCCAGAAGAACGAAAAATAACCCTTGTCTCATTGGTGAGGCCGGAGTTGGAAAAACGGCTATAGTTGAGGGAGTAGCGGAATTATTCGTCCGCAATCTGGTGCCGGATGCATTAAAAAACCGTTTTATTTTCTCCCTTGATCTCACTGCTCTTCTTTCCGGAGCAAAATATCGGGGGGACTTTGAGGAGCGCATTAAGGCATGTATAGAAGAGGCTGTAAATGCCGGAAATATCATACTGTTCATTGATGAGATACACACCATTGTAGGTGCCGGAGCTGCCGAAGGCGCTATTGATGCCGCTAATATTATGAAGCCCCGGCTTGCACGGGGAGAACTTCAGGTTATCGGCGCGACTACCTTTGATGAATATAAAAAGACGATCGAAAAGGATTCGGCTTTGGAACGCCGGTTTCAGCCCGTTCATGTAAACGAGCCGGATAAGAAAAGCTGTATAATGATAATAAATGGTCTTAAAAGTAATTACGAGGCATTTCATCAGGTGGAGATCAGCAGCGGTATTGCAGAGCTGGCTGTTGATTTGTCCATGCGTTATATCACCGACCGTTGTTTGCCGGATAAAGCTATAGATCTTCTTGATGAAGCCTGCGCCTGTGCCAAGATCCGCCGCGACTCAGGAATTCTTACAGAAGATTCTGATTTTATACGGATGAAGGACAGGTCGCTGCGGCTAAGCTCTCTGGGCAAGGTTTTGCATGGTGTCGGCAAGCCGCATGTCACTGAGGATGATCTTATATCTGTTATCAGCCTTCGGACGGGAATACCTCTGAACAAGATAACTGTTGAGGAGGAGAAACAGCTTGCATTGTTGAAATCACGTCTTTCTCAGCGTGTTATAGGACACCAGTATGCAGTAAGCAAGGTGACTGACGCCGTATGCCGTGCAAAATCCGGACTGCATGACGGGAGACGTCCAATGGCTTCATTTATGTTTGCAGGTCCGACTGGGGTGGGAAAGACAGAGCTTGCCCGTGCTTTGGCAGAGTGCTTGTTCGGATCAGAAAACAGTCTCATACGCATTGATATGTCTGAATATATGGAGAAGCATTCCGTTTCCAAGCTTATTGGCGCTCCTCCTGGATATGCCGGCTATGAGGAGGGCAGCGGAAATCTTTGTGACCGTGTACGCCGGAATCCGTATTCTCTGATTCTATTTGATGAAATTGAAAAGGCTGATATGGAGGTATTGAATATTCTTTTACAGATACTTGATGACGGTATGCTTACTGATTCTTCTATGCGCCGTGTGAGCTTCCGAAGCTGTATAATTATAATGACAACTAATATCGGCGCCGGAAAGCAGACATCAAGTTCGGCACTGGGATTTACTGGTGACAACAGCCGAGCAGGAGAGGAACTTGTTCAGCGGTGTGTACGGGAGCATTTTACTCCGGAGTTTATCAACAGGATTGATGAAATTATTGTTTTCAATCCCCTTTCCAAGGATAATATCGGTGAAATAAGCCGAATTGCCCTTGATGATCTTAGAAACAGAGCAAAGGAGCTTGGCATAGAGATCAGCTATACGCCCAAGGTGATCGAAGCGGTGGCGGAGATAAGAGAGGTGGAGAAATACGGTGCACGCCCTATAAGGCGCAGAATAACGGAGCTTATTGAGAATAAGCTGGCATATATGATAGTAAGCTCACAGATCAGTAAAGGTGAGGAAGTACGAATTGACATCGAAAACGATGAGATAACGGTTACTAAAGTGTCGAGCGCAGAGTGCAGTGTTAAAAATTAATATATGGATGGAAAACGCAGCTGAGCATGCTCATAGGAAATCACGAATAAAAAACTCGGGGAACATTTATGTTCTCCGAGTTTTTCGCAGTAATGTCTTATGATAAGAACTTATTCATGCAAGAGTCTGTGTACTACGACAGTATGCTTTCATTTTTCTTCTTGTCATCAACAAAATTATGCCCGAAACTCCGCAAATATTTCCTATGTGGAACGTTTCTAATTCTTTTTAAATCCTAAGAACTTGACTGCGGCTATGGGATTACCGACCTCGTCCATGATATTTACATTGTAGCAGCAGGTGGAACGGCCATCCTTTATAAGCTCCGTTTCGGCGGTAATACGATCTGTTTTTGGAACTCCTACAAAAGAAATATCTGTATTTATAGACACGGTTCCGATTTTCTGCCAGTTTGCTGCAACGGCGAACGCAAAGTCTGCCAGAGTAAAATATACCCCGCCCATAACGCCGCCGGCTGCATTTCTGTGATGCTCATTGATTACAAGGCTGACCTTTGCATAATGGTCGTCGATTTCGTCAATTACGGCTCCTGCTTCTGTTGCAAATACATCGTTCTGAAATATTTTTCTAACTCTTTCAAGATCTTCCGGTGATACCATAAAGGATACCTCCTTATTCTAAAACAGCAGACATGTCGTACAGTCCGGGTTCCTTATCTCTCAGAAAGATAGCGGCGTTTATCGAACCTTCGGCAAAAACCGTCTTGGATGCTGCAGAGTGAGAGAGGGTGATCACTTCATCGTGACCGGCAAAGATAATATCGTGTTCGCCTACGATAGTGCCGCCTCTGATGGCGTGCATACCAATCTCAGATTTCTCTCTCTTTTGACGTCGTGAGTGACGGTCATATACATAGTGCTTTGAATTATTCAGAGTTTCGTTGACAGCGTTGGCAAGCATAATAGCTGTTCCGCTAGGAGCGTCAATTTTCTGGTTGTGGTGCTTCTCAACGATCTCAATGTCAAACTGACCGCCCAGGACAGCGGCAGCCTTTTTTGCAAGCTGGACAAGAAGATTGATGCCCAGCGACATATTAAATGTAAAGAAAACAGGTATCTGCTGGGAAGCGTCCTTGATCTGTGAAATCTGCTCCTCGCTGTATCCTGTTGAAGCTACCACAAGGGGAACTCCTGTAGAAAGACAGTATTCGAGAAGACCGTCCAGAGACGCCGGGTTTGAAAAGTCAATTATAACGTCTGGCTTAACGGCAAGCTTCGAGGGGGCATCTACAATGGGAAAGTCGGCGTACTGTTCGGTATAGAGATCAATTCCAGCAACAACTGTACAGTCATCGCGCTCCCGGATGCAGTTGTAAATAGTCTTGCCCATTTTTCCATTTGCGCCGCATATTGCTATATTAGTCATTTTTTAACTCCTTATTACATTATCCTGTCATTATGACCGGAAAAAATCTTATATTATATTGCACGTCATGTTAAATTAAAAAACAAAATGCATTTAAGGGAATTATTGCAGTCAGAAGCACACTTATCATCGGTAATAGTGCATTCTTCTGACTTTTTACATAAATCATTTACTTGATAAGTCCATGCTTGTTAAGAGCAGATTTAAGAACTGCCTTATGTTCCTCTGACATTTCGCAGAGCGGCAAACGGCATGGACCTGCGGCGAATCCCATCATATTACAGGCTTCCTTGACCGGAATAGGATTCACTTCGATAAACAGGCTGTTTATGAGATCAAGATACTCGATCTGGAGCTTTGTAGCTTCGGAAAAATTATTGTCAAGGCAGAGCTGTACCATATCGTGGGTCTCCTTGGGGATAACATGGGAAAGTACCGATATTACGCCTTTTCCACCAATAGACATAATAGGAACGATCATATCGTCGTTGCCGCTGTAAACATCCAGCATATCGCCGCATTCTGCAATGAGCTTTGCCGCATAGCTGATATTTCCGCTTGCTTCCTTTACAGCCACGATATTGGGATGATTTGCAAGCATCTTAACGGTGGCAACATCCATATTCATGCCTGTTCTTCCGGGGATATTGTAGAGAATGATCGGGATATTCACTGCGTCGGCAATAGCTGTAAAATGGGCGATAAGACCTTTTTGTGAAGTCTTGTTGTAGTACGGAGTAACAAGAAGCAGTCCGTCTGCCCCGACCTTTTCCGCCTCCTTTGAAAGTTCAACAGCATATCTTGTATCGTTGCTGCCTGTTCCGGCGATTACAGGAACTCTGCCGGCAGTGCGCTCAACCGTATAGCGAATGCATTCAATATGCTCCTCGTCGGTCATGGTGGAAGCTTCGCCGGTAGTGCCGCAGATAACGACAGCGTCGGTGTGATTTTCGATCTGGAAATCAATAAGCTCTCCAAGTTTTTCGTAATTTATAGAACCGTCGGCATTCATAGGGGTAATAATAGCGATAGCCGCACCGGTAAAAATAGTGTTCTTCATAGATATTTTCCTTTCATTATAATACAATATCTTAATTTAAAGCGCAATCTTGCCCGCCGCAAAATATGGCAGATTGATTTCTGCAAACTTTCTTGCCTTATCAATATTCTGCTTATGGGTTAATCAAAATATCCCTTGGCTGCAAGAAGCTCAGCGAGAAGCACACCGCCGCCGGCAGCGCCTCTTAACGTATTGTGTGAAAGACATACGAATTTATAGTCATACTGTGTATCTTCACGGAGTCTGCCTGTAGATACTGCCATTCCGCCCTCAAGATTCCTGTCAAGCTTGGATTGTGGACGGTTATCCTCCTCAAAGTAGTGTATAAACTGTTTAGGCGCGCTGGGAAGCTCCAGTTCCTGGGGAACGCCCTTGAAATCTGCCCAGAGCTGAATGATTTCTTCCTTTGAGGGTTTGCGGTCAAAGCTTACGAAAACAGCAGCTGTATGACCGTCGGAAACGGGGACGCGGAGACACTGTGTCGTAATGCACGGAGAATCAGCCTTAACAATCTCATTTCCTCTAATTTCGCCCCATACTTTAAGCGGCTCCTGTTCGGATTTTTCCTCCTCTCCGCCTATGAAAGGAATGAGGTTGTCAACCATTTCAGGCCAGGTTTCAAAATTTTTTCCGGCTCCGGAAATAGCCTGATATGTACAGGCAAGAACGTTTTTAAGTCCGAATTTTCTCAAAGGATGAAGCGCCGGAACATAGCTCTGGATAGAGCAGTTTGACTTTACTGCAATAAATCCTCTTTTTGTGCCGAGACGCTCTCTCTGCGCTTTAATTATCTCAATATGGCTGGGGTTTATCTCCGGAACGACCATAGGCACATCGGGAGTAAACCTGTGGGCGGAGTTGTTGGAAACAATCGGACACTCAGCCTTGGCATACGCCTCCTCAAGAGCTTTGATCTCGTCCTTTTTCATATCTACTGCGCAGAAGCAGAAGTCTACCATTCCTGCAATTTTCTCAATGTCTGCGGATGCGTCCATAAGGATCATATCTTTCATGGATTCGGGCATAGGAACCGTCATCTTCCAGCGGCTTCCTGCCGCCTCCTGATATGTCTGACCTGCGCTTCTGGGCGATGCGGCAAGAACCTTTACATTAAACCAAGGATGGTTTTCCAGCAAAGTTGCAAATCTCTGGCCTACCATGCCCGTTGCACCGATAATACCTACATTGTACTGTTTCATAATTGAACTCCTTTTATTAAAAATTACCGAAAATAACAAAAACCGGTTGCAAACCGGCTCATCATACGTTATAATAGAATTATTGACATAGTTGTGAAACCGATGCCGATAGCTCTCCATCATAAGCATGATGACAGTCACAAGCCTGTTGAGCCTGTAACCAGAACTGAATTTACCGGAAACAGTTCTTCGGCGGAATTGCCTTTCGCCGGACTTCGCTGGATCGGTTATCCTCTGTCCGTTTACTGATCGCATCCGCACCTCTACCTTGTTAATATAATAGCACTTTATTTTTATATTGTCAATATCTTTTTACGATTTTTTTCATAAAGGAGCATTTAAATAAATGGAACTTTTAAAATCTGATTTTTACTACGATCTGCCCGAGGAACTTATTGCTCAGACGCCTGTTGAACCGCGCAGCGCGTCACGGATGATGTGCGTTGACCGGCAAAGCGGCGAGGTAAGTCACGAGCATTTCTATAATTTATGCGAACATCTGCATAAAGGTGATTTGCTGGTAATGAACGATTCTCGTGTTATCCCGGCAAGGCTGTACGGGGAGAAGATCGGAAACGGAACATTTATTGAATTTCTGCTTTTAGAGCAGAAAGGAGACAAGATATGGGAGATAATCTGCCGTCCCGGAAAAAAGGCGAAGCCGGGTACGCGATTCAGCTTCGGCGACGGACGTCTTACGGCAGAGGTTATCGAAGTCAGGGAGGACGGCGGCAGGATAGTCAGGTTTGAATGCAATGGAAACTTCTTTACGGCGCTGGAGGATGTGGGACAGATGCCGCTTCCTCCCTATATTACTGCAAAATTGGAGGATAAAGAACGTTATCAGACTGTATATTCAAGGGAACTGGGGTCTGCGGCGGCTCCTACGGCAGGACTTCACTTTACGCCGGAGCTTCTGGATAAGCTCCGTGAAAAAGGCGTAAAAACGGCATTCGTGACACTTCATGTAGGGCTGGGAACATTTCGTCCGGTCAAGGAGGACAATGTATTGAATCACAAAATGCACAGGGAGCATTACTGCCTGCCAAAGGAAACAGCCGATCTCATAAAAGAAACAAAGGCAAACGGAGGACGTGTTATTGCTGTGGGAACAACATCGTGCCGCACGCTTGAAAGTGTGGCTTCATTCTGCGGAAAAATTGAAGAGCATGAGGGGTATACTGATATATTTATTTATCCCGGCTATGAGTTCAAGTGTATCGACGGACTTATTACGAATTTTCATCTGCCCGAAAGTACGCTGATTATGCTTGTTTCGGCGTTTATGGGCTATGATAATACCATGAATGCCTATAGGACTGCAGTTGAAGAAAAATATAGATTTTTCAGCTTCGGAGATTCTATGTGTATTTTGTAAACAGGGGGGATATTTATGGATTTATCAGTTTATTTCAAAAGCATCGTTGACAGTGATCCGACAAGGGTGATTGTCTGTGATCTTAATCATACGATAATTTACATGAATCCTGCGGCGTCACGATTTTACGAGAGCAGGGGAGTACATCTTCTCGGAGGTTCTCTTCTGGACTGTCACAGCAGCGATTCCAATGATAAGATAAAGGCAGTAGTTAAGTGGTTCGGAGAGAGCAGAGATAATAACCGGATATTCACATTTTACAATCCAAAAGAAAACAAGGATGTCTATATGTCGGCGCTCCGAAACGAAAACGGAACGCTTATCGGATACTATGAAAAGCATGAATACCGTACTCCTGAAACGGCTGAGCCTTACGTCAGCGGTGGAGAAAGTATTCTGCATTAAGGAGATATTATGTATACATTATTAAAACAAGAAAACAAAGCAAGGCGCGGACAAGTGGAGACCGTCCACGGAACTTTCCAGACGCCCTGTTTTATGAACGTGGGAACTTCAGCTGCCATTAAGGGAGGAATATCCTCCGTTGACCTCAAAGATCTGAAAACCCAGGTGGAACTGTGCAATACATATCATCTGCATCTGCGTCCCGGCGATCATATTGTTAAGGCAATGGGAGGACTGCATAAATTTATGAACTGGGATAAGCCCATTCTCACAGATAGCGGCGGATTTCAAGTGTTTTCTCTGGCAAAGCTCCGTAAAATCAAGGAGGAGGGAGTTTATTTTGCTTCCCATATTGACGGCCGGAGAATATTTATGGGACCTGAAGAGAGTATGCAGATCCAGTCGAATCTTGGTTCGACCATTGCTATGGCATTTGACGAATGTATTGAAAATCCTGCGCCGAGAAAGTATGTAGAGGCGTCCGTTGACCGTACTACGCGCTGGCTTGCACGGTGTAAGGATGAAATGGCTCGTCTTAACAGCCTTTCTGACACAATAAATAAAAATCAGCTTCTTTTCGGTATAAATCAAGGCTCTACCTATGACGACATCCGTATACGGCATATGGAGGAAATAGCCTCCCTTGAACTTGACGGTTATGCCATAGGCGGTCTTGCAGTAGGAGAGTCAACGGAGGATATGTACCGCATAATAGACATAGTCGAGCCGTATATGCCGGTAAATAAGCCGCGTTATCTTATGGGTGTTGGAACTCCGTCCAACATAATCGAAGCTGTGGCAAGGGGGGTAGATATGTTTGACTGCGTAATGCCAAGCAGAAATGCACGTCACGCTACGGTATTTACCTGGAGCGGTATTATGCATCTCGGCAATAAATGCTACGAAATCGATTCCAGACCTGTGGATGAACACTGTGACTGTCCGACATGCCGGAATTTCAGCCGTGCTTATATCCGTCATCTGTTTAAAGCTAATGAGCAGCTTGCCGGACGTCTGGCAGTTCAGCATAATCTTTATTTCTATAATACACTTACCGAAAAGATTCGTGCGGCTCTGGACAACGGAACTTTTGAACAGTTTCGCCGGCAGTATTCAGAGCTTCTTGCGAGGAGGATATGATACTTGCAACCTTGTAAAGACAGTTGATTTAAAGCAGGTTTTTATTTTAATATACAAATGTTACTATGAGGTGATTTTTTTGATAACAGCTATTTTTGATCTTGACGGCACTCTTGCCAATACGATACAGGATATTGCCAATGCAGTAAATTATGGTTTAAGAGAGCTTGGATGTCCGGAGCATTCTGTGACAAGTTATAAGAAAATGGTGGGAAACGGTACGCCTATGCTCTGTCTCCGTGCGCTGTCTGATGATAAGAAAGATAAGGCGGATGAACTTCGACGTCTGTTTGAAAGACGTTACAGCGAGCATTATCTTGACAATACTTGCCTTTATGACGGAATGGCAGAAGCAGTGCGTACTTTGTCTCAGGCCGGAGTAACCGTTGCAGTGGCTACCAACAAGCCACAGGATGCTGCCCGCAGGATCGTTGGCGAACTGCTGCCTGATATTGATTTTTTTAAGGTTCTCGGAGGCTGCGAAGAACGTCCTAAGAAACCTGATCCAGCGGTTATACAGGAGATACTTGACGGAATGCCTGGTGATAACAGAGTTTACATGATCGGAGACAGCAACGTAGACATACAGACAGCCAAAAATTCCGGACTTATTTCTGTCGGCTGTGTCTGGGGATTCAGGGGGCGTCCGGAACTGGAAGCGGAGGGAGCCGATTTTATAGCAGAAAAAGCGCAGGACATTGTGAACATAATACTCGGACAGGAGGTATAAAAATGGCGCGAAGAAAAAAGAAGCCAGAAAATCAGGATCTTTATACTCCTGAGCAGGCAGAGCTTATTGAAAAGCATATAGAGAAATATTTCGGAAGGGCTGAAAATTTCTTTCAGAAGAACGAGCAAACTGGTATTCAAGTTAATATTAATATTATTCCTCCGTCCAGAAAGCAGCCGTTCTATACACTTGTTACATCTGGTGTGGGCGCTCATGTCATGAGAGCTGAAGGAAAAAGCGGTGAGGAATTTACGGGACGTGCGGAATTTGTTTTATGTCTGCCGCCGGGATGGAAGCCTGAAAGCGATGAGGCTAAAGATTTCTGGCCCGTACGCCTTTTGGATATAATTTCAGAGTTTGCCGCGGAGGAAGATATTTGGCTCGGTTGGGGCCATACGATCGAATACGGTGAAAACTTCCGCGAGCTTACGGGGTTTCAGGGCGTTATCCTTATAATGGCCATGTTTGGAGCGGATTCTTGGACTTGTAAGCTGAACGATAAGGAAGAAGTCAGCTTTTATCAGGTGATTCCTCTGTTTGAGAGCGAGATCAGATTTAAGGAGAAAAACGGTTCAGCAGCTCTTATCAATCAGATGGGAATCGATTTTTCAAAGGTAGCGGATCCTGACCGAAAGCATTATGTACCTGATAATTTTGATGATATAATTGATACTGTAGAGGAGCATGCCTGCAAGGTGGAAGAAAAGGCGCTTGAAATTCTCGATATTAACGGAGCTAATCATATTTCTGCTTTTCTCCGCTGGATGATAGATCACTCTATGATAAACGACGAATTTCTTGATTATTTTGCAGAGGAATTTGAGCAGATAAGTTCAGGTGAGCTTGATATACGGAAGTTTCTCATTAACAGTCTTGACGGAGAACTCAATAAGGAACTTTTTACCGATGAAGGACAAGCTTTTTCTGGAAATTACTACGATTTTTATCGTGACGACGGTGATCCATGCTATCCCTCGGACGTAGATCGTATGGCTCTTGATTACTTTGGCGAGGAGCGCTATAACTCCGATGAATTTCAGGATGAAGCTTATCTTTTCGTACCGTTTGACGAATCATATTTTGATAGAATGTTCAGATATATTGATAAAGCTTATGAAAATTTTCAAAAAAATAAAAATACCGTACCGTCTAACTGACTTGTGGTAAGGTATTGACAAAATGAAAAAAAGAGTTATAATAAAAACAGAGTCCGAAATCGAAATCTTAGAATCTGTATTCATAGAAAAATACATATGCTTTTTCGGCAAATTTTCCTGATAATTGCGTTAAAATTCCTTGCAATACGCAAGTATTCCTG